>JASJDS010000284.1 GCA_030065055.1 Calothrix sp. MO_192.B10 | reverse complement strand
TGTCGCTGTCCTCCCCCCTCTTCTCGCTACGCGAAAAATTGGTCACAGGACGCAACAAATCAAACCAGCAATTCCTCCCAACACCGAATCGAAGATTACGGTGTGGGACTCCTTGCTGTTTTAGTTGAAAAGAGGGAGTTCGGAGTGAAGGAGTGAAGGAGTGAAGGAGTGAAGGAGTGAAGGAGTGAAGGAGTGAAGGAGTAGGGGCGGGGTTTCCCCGCCCAGAGTGAGGGAATTATTGTCATCGGCAGGTTGTGGACAAAATATTGTCCATGAGGGACTAGCTTGAAAATGGTTGTTAGTTGTTAGTTGTTAGTTGATGGTTGACAGCTTAGGTGTGGGAGCCGCAGTAGGGGCGCATTGCGTGCGCCCTTGAGGAGTTAGTCACCCCCGCATTTTCATGGGCAGGTTGTGAGGGCACGCCCATGAGGGGCTAACCAGATGTGTTAACGAATACCTAGCAAAATGGCAAAGTGATAGGGTTCAAGTATGAGTTTCTGAGTCGCGGTAATTGTCTTACCAGAGACAATATCTGTGAATGTCTTCTGCATTCCCAACAATCTCAGTTGCTTTGCCATAATTTCTTGTTCGTGTTCGCTAAAGTTAGCCAATACCAGGACATTTTGCTCTCCATGATGGCGAAAATAGCTGAAGACGTGTTCATTACCAGAATCAACAATATCAGTTCTAGCACGGGTAAACGCAGGATTCTGTTGGCGAATTTGAATTAGCCTCAATAATCCTAAATAAATACGTCCAGAAATGCTTTCCCCATCCCGACGCAATTCAGCTCGTTCCCAATCAAACCTAGGTCTGTGAACCCAACGGCTATCACCATCTTTTTCTGGCGATTCCGTATATTTGTAATCGTTGAGAGTGCCCAGTTCATCACCCAAGTAAATTAAGGGGATACCACCGATAGTCAGCAAAATTCCATGTAACAATAATATCCGTCGGATTGCAAACTCTATTTCAGTGGGGTCATTCTCATTCAAACCCCTTTCTAAACCACATAGGGAAGCTGTGGTCCCAGAAATACGAGCTTCTCCAGTTTCTGGTTTCTCTTGGAAAGGCAAACCCCTGGCAAAACTACCTGGGAAACGACCGGTATAAAATTCTGTCAAGAATTTTCGATGGTTATAAGGTTCAAACCGTAACTCCCGGGCATCATCATCGGAAAAAGCCCAACCAATATCATCATGACAACGGATGTAGTTTACCCAGGCACAACCTTCCGGGAGGCTAAAACGTTTTTCCATAGCATGGCGTAGCAGGGAAACTTCCCTAGTAGCCAAAGCATTCCATAGGAGTGCCATTAATTGAGGATTATAGGAAAGTTGGCACTCTTCCTGGCTAATATATTTTTGCACCTCATCAGGATGAACAATCGCCTCTGATTTGAACACTACAGCTGGCGCAGCAATTTTAGTAATGGCGTTAAATGCTTGAATAATTACATGAGCCTCTGGTAAGTTTTGGCAACTAGTCCCCATTTGTTTCCATAAGAACGCCACTGCATCTAACCGCAGTACTTCTACCCCCACATTGGCAAGAAATAGCATTTCTTCAGCCATGCGACAAAATACTGCGGGATTCTCGTAGTTCAAATCCCACTGATAGTTACAAAAAGAAGTCCATACCCACTTGCGGATTTTATTTCTATAGGTAAAACTACCTGGATGTTCATCTGGAAATACTGGAGTCAATGTTTCTTCAAAGGCATTGGGCACATCACGATTGGGATACATTCGATAATATTCTTGACACTCAATATCTCCTACTAAAGCCATTTTTGCCCATTGATGCTCATCGGAGGTATGATTAAACACAAAGTCAAGCACTAAACTAACACCGTAATGTCTTAATTCCGTAGCTAATTCCGATAGTTCTTCCATTGTCCCTAAAGAAGGGTTTACTTCTCGATAGCTACTGACGGCATAACCCCCATCATTGTCCCCTTCCGGACATTTAAACAGGGGCATGAGATGGAGATAGGTAATACCTAATTCTGTTAAATATGGTATGTGCTTACGGATACCTTCTAAATTCCCTGCGAATAAATCCACGTAACACATTGCCCCTACCAAACGCTGGGATTGATACCACTGAGGATTTGCCTCCCGCATCACATCCAGCGCTTTCAACTCGTCTGAACGCTGAACCCACATTTGGGTAGCACTAGCTACGATATCTTCTAGGTGATAAAAGAAATCATATTGATGTCCGTAAAGTTGGTAGAGCAAGCTAAATAAATGGGGAAAATGGGTATTGAGGCGTTGTATATAACTTTGCCACATTCCCTTATCAACTTGCTCGGCAAAACGTGTTTCCAGCCTAGGTATCAGACGAGATAGGGATTTAGCACTTTGCTTGTCACAGCAGACAGATTCATGCATGGCTTTCATTGAGGCAATCTTGAAATCGTGAATACAACCTAATAGAGCATTTATAAAATAAATATTTCATCCCTGAATTGGTGAATTTTGTAGGAGGGGTCGAGGTTATGCAGGCAAAGCCTACTTGCCTTGGGGAAACGAATATTTCTGGCGTAGCTTGTTTTCCCTTCCGCAGGGGTTACTACAGGTTAGGGGTACAGAAACTGCTGTCGTGTCTAACCACAGGAAAATTCAACAAATTAACAGCTATGTTGGTTCAATCTACATAGCTACTTCGATTTAGAAGTGAGATTCCACTACCTGTCTAAATTCCGTTTTACCTACCCACCCTACAGCATCCTCAGATTTACTTTATAAATAGTCTCTAAGATTACTATGTTAATCTTTGATGCCAACTTCGTCTAAGTTGCTGCTGACTGGGTTTCGATCCTAAACTACCTTTCAGAGAAATGGTTATCAATCTCGTGAAAACTTTTAAGAAACACGGGGGAAAGGGATTGGATATCAGGTGTTTGTTCCATTCATAGGGGTGATGTGCCGCCGGTGGGGTACTTTCATGAAACAATGGTAAAAATGCGATCGCATCCTTGTTTCGACTGGATTAATACGAATACCTCGCCCTTTAAGGGCGGGGTTTATCCCTATCATAAGTAAAATTACGGTTATTTATGTCTTAATTTTTGTCTCCATCTGTGAGCCAAAGAATGTATTTGATTGATTTCTGCTGCGTCCATGCGTTTTAAATGTCCTAGCAGTAAATTCATACGTCCTTGGGATTGGAGCTTTTCTTGGTGGCGGGAAAGAAAATCCCAGTAGAAGAAATTGAAAGGACAAGCTTGTTTTCCTGTGCGATCGCGGGCATTATAGTTACAGTTACCACAATAGTCGCTCATTTTGTGAATATAATTTGCTGAGGATGCATAGGGCTTGGATGCTAGTACGCCCCCATCAGCAAATTGTCCCATGCCAATTACGTTGGTTTGCATTACCCAATCATGGGCATCTATAAAGGCTGCATGGAACCACTCTTCTATTTCCTGGGGAGACACACCTACAATTAAAGCAAAGTTGCTCAGAACCATTAACCGTTGGATATGGTGAGCGTAACCCGTATGTTCCACTTGGGTAAGAATTTGGTGCAGACAGTTCATATCGGTATGGGAACTATGCCAATAAAAGTCCGGTAATGGTTCGGTATGATTAAACCAGTTGCCTTGGGAATAGTCCTCATCCATGTGGTGGTAAATACCATACATATATTCCCGCCAACCAAGCACTTGACGAATAAATCCCTCAATGCTGTTTAATTCCAGATGATGCTTTAAGTAAGCTTGTTCAATGGCTGTAATCACTTCCAGGGGTTGCAGTAATCCCAAATTTAGGTAGGGGGAAATCATGCTATGCCACATGGTTTCTTCCCCCGTAATCATGGCATCCTGATAGGGACCAAAAGTTGGTAATCTTTGGGTAATAAAATGTTCGAGGACAGCAAGAGCTTGTTGGCGAGTTACACCCCAACGGAAAGGTTCTATTTCTCCATACCCAGGAAAATTTAGTGACTTAATTTCATTAATTACCGATTGGGTAATTTCATCTGGTGTAAACCATAAAGCTGGGGGAGTTGGTAAATTATGTCGAGGGGGTTGACGATTTTGCTTGTCGAAATTCCATTTACCCCCAACAGGCTTACTCCCATCCATCAAAATATTAAATCTTTTTCGTCCGGCTCGGTAAAAATCTTCTAATAACAGCCTTTTCCGAGACTTTGCCCATTTTTGAAAATCTGCAATACTCCATAAAAAATGGTTGTTAGGGACAATGTTAATGGGACAATTTAGTTGTATATTATTGATTAACCGAGTAAAAGTGCGATCGCTAGGATTCATTACCCTGACTTCGGTAATATTATATTCCTCGATCCAATCGTTCAAGGCAGGTGTAAACCCATCCACAATTTTATAGGTAACTTGCCAACCTTGCGATCGCAATTCTTGGGCAAAGTGGCGCATGGCTGACCATACTAACACCAATTTTTGTTTATGATATGGTCGTTGCTGGGCATAATGGCGAGATTCAATCAAAATAACAGGGGTGTGTTTTCTTTCCTGTTCGCAGCTAGCTAAGGCTGCTTGTCCACTCCAAAGTTGATCTCCTAATACCCAAATACCAATATTCATTTCAGTTATCAGTTATCAGTTAACAGTTAAGAATACAGAATGGGAAAATTTCTAAATTCTAAATTCTAAATTCTAATTGGCTGTTTGGTCGTATAATTTTAGATTTTGGATGTTAAATTTTCGATGCCTGTTCATAAATCTTCTCATTTGCCTGTACTGATTTAAAGAAATCCACAACTGGATGGGGATAATCTACTCCCAATCTAACTCCAAAATTCTTTTGTTCTGTTGCTGATAACTTCCACGGTTCATGCACTTTACCCCCAGGAAGTGAAGTTAATTCTGGCAACCAATGTCTGATATATTCTCCCTTGGGGTCATAATCTTTAGATTGTTTGGGAATATTAAAATAACGAAAGCCACGGGCATCATTACCTACACCGGCGGTATAATTCCAGTTTCCCCAATTACTACAAACATCGTAATCAATTAACAGCGATTCAAACCATTCTGCCCCCATTTGCCAATTAATTCCTAAATTTTTAGTCAGGAAACTAGCTACATTTTGCCTGCCTCGGTTAGACATAAAACCAGTTGCAGCTAATTCCCGCATATTGGCATCAACTAAGGGATATCCTGTATTCCCCTCTTGCCATAACTGAAATCTTTCCCAATCCTCCTTCCAAGGTATTCTGATACCCCGCAAACCAGATTGGCGAAATATTTTTTTACCATGTTTTTCACAAATAAAGCGAAAAAAATCCCGCCACAGTAATTCAAACACTAACCAATAGGTAGAGTCATTTTTTATCCTTTGTTCTTCATATTCTTGCACCTGTTCGTATATACAACGGGGCGAAAGACAACCCAAAGCTAACCAGGGAGAGAATTTAGAAGAGTAATCTGCTCCCAACATCCCATTACGGGTTTGTTTATAATCCTTGAGACAGTTTTGTTGCCAAAAATAATGTTTTAACCTTGCCTTACCTGCGGTTTCTCCACCTTGAAATTGTAAAACACCTCTTTGATCATACTCAGGTAAATCTAGTCCCAAATCAACTAAACTAGGAAGCTCACCTACTTCTATATCCGGCAATTTTGGTAATTTTTGGGGAGTGGTAAAAGTCGTCTCAACTGTAGATTTTTTCTCTACTTGTTTGCGAAAATTGGTAAATAACTCCGGAAGCTGAACAGCATCAAAGGGGAGATTATCGGGATGATAAAGAGTTGCCCCCCAAAAGCGAGTGACAGGAACCTGAAGTTGAGATAATGCTGTTTCTAAAGCTGCTTCCACAGCCAACTCTTCGGAAGTTACCTCACCTTGAAAATAAACAGCGTCAATTTGTAATTTCTGAACTAAAGAAGGAATAATTTCTTCTGGTAAACCCTGACGGATGACTAGGTTACTACCTAACTTTTGTAGAGAATTGCGTAAATCAGCAACACTTTCCAGTAAGAATTTAGCTCGAAAAGCACCAGTCTTAGGAAATCCAAAACCAGTGGTAGCAAACTGTCGCCCATCGAAACAGTACAATGGAATCACCTCAGCCTTTGCTTGTATAGCTTCATACATCGGCTCATGATCGTGAATACGCAAATCATGGCGATACCAAATTAAAATTTTCTTTCCACTCATACTTAAGATTTAACCATCTGGCGTAATTCCCCATCCTTCTAAAAGGTGGGGATGTAAGCGAACCAACAAATTCTATCTGGTATAGTACTAGGAGTAACTATACGCACAGTTTAGCTGTAATGGCACGGTAGTTACTAAAAGCAAACCAAAAGTGGATATTCAGACAACCTGCCGGGGTTAGGAACTAGCCTCGTAGACGTGGATGATTCTGGCTCTACTTCAT
>JASJDS010000114.1 GCA_030065055.1 Calothrix sp. MO_192.B10 | reverse complement strand
GGGAATAGTTTTTCGAGGGATATAACTGTTCCGTTAGGGGAATAGTTTTTCGAGGGATATAACTGTTCCGTTAGGGGAATAGTTTTTCGAGGGATATAACTGTTCCGTTAGGGGAATAGCTTTTCGAGGGATATAACTGTTCCGTTAGGGGAATAGCTTTTCGAGGGATATAACTGTTCCGTTAGGGGAATAGTTTTTCGAGGGATATAAGGGATATAACCGTTTTGTCATCGCAACAGTTTTTTGGAAGTTCAACCATTCCGTTATCGGAATAGTTTTTTGGGAGACAAACCATTTTGCTACCGCAACAGTTTTCTTTGGGAGACTAATATCTTGCACAAGTGGATGTCAATACTGAATATATTCGCCTGTCAATAAACATATATTTTTATTATTAATACGGAAAAACAGGGTTTTCAAACTACGTATTAAATAAAAAAATGTATTATTTGTGGGTTAATTCATGTAAGTGCAAGATGTGAGTGCCCCAGGAGGAGAAGTCAAAAATCAAAAGTAAAAAGTATTAAATCTCCTCCCAACGAATGAAACAAACACCTGCATGATTGTTTGGCTAAAAGCCTTGCTTTGTAAGGGTTTTAAAATGTATTAGTTAGGAGGCAAGGCATTTCGTTATCGCGATAGTTTCTTAAAACTCTTAACTATTGCGCTATAGTTTTTTGGGCATTGCATAATTGCGGGATGATTTTGTCACAGAGGAGCAACCATAATCCCCGTGTCCCCGTGTCAGCCTCAATCATCCCAGTATTCAGCAACGCCGTTTTTTGAGGGGTATAACCATTTCGTCATCGGAATAGTTTTTTGGAAGTCCAACCATTCCGTTATCGGAATAGTTTTTCGAGAGATATAACCGTTTCGTCATCGCGACAGTTTTTTGGAACCCTTACTATAGCGCGATAGTTTTTCCCATCCTGTTAAACCATTTCCAACACCGCAGCAGCACCCATGCCACCACCAATACACATAGTAATCAACCCATAACGAACACCACGGCGCTGCATTTCATGTAGAATAGTGGCAGTTATCCTCGCACCAGTACAACCCAAAGGATGACCTAGTGCGATCGCACCACCATTCACATTAATAATCTCCTCATTTAATCCCAGTTTGCGAATCACTGCTAAACTTTGAGCCGCAAAGGCTTCATTAAGTTCAATTAAGCCAATATCATCCAAGGTTAAACCAACTTGTTGCAATACCTTGGGTACAGCCGCAGTTGGACCAATACCCATAATTTCCGGTGGAACCCCCGCCACTGCAAATCCCAGTAATTTAGCTAAAGGTTGTACACCCAGTTTATTTACCATCTCCTCACTCATAATTACCGTAGCAGCAGCACCATCGGAAGTTTGGGATGAGTTACCCGCAGTTACCGTACCATTCACCCGAAATACTGGTTTTAATTGTGCCAAGGCTTCTAAACTGGTATCGGGGCGGGGACCTTCATCTACTTGGAATACCTTCTCTACCTGCTGGGGTTTACCATTAACATAGAGGGTTTCACGTACTATTAAAGGTATAATTTCTTGCTCAAATTTCCCATGTTGAATTGCCGCTAATGCCCGTTTGTGCGATCGCAAAGCAAAGGCATCTTGGTCTTCCCGTGAGATATGATATTCTTGGGCCACATTCTCGGCGGTAATGCCCATGGTACAGTAAGCTTGGGGAGCCTCGACAATCATTTCCGGGTTGGGGGCTAAGTAATCTCCCCCCATGGGAATTAAGCTCATGGATTCGGCACCACCAGCAATTATCACATCTGCGTGCCCTGCGACAATGGCTTGGTGCGCCATGGCAATGGTTTGGATTCCTGAAGAACAGAAGCGGTTAACGGTGCAACCGGCGACTGAGTCTGGTAATGCTGCCCGTTGGGCTATGACTCGTCCTAGGTTGAATCCCTGTTCGGCTTCTGGGAAGGCACAGCCGATGATGATGTCATCAATTTGGGATGGTTGTAGTGTGGGGACTCGTTGGATGGCGGCTTTGACTACAGCTGCTCCCATGTCATCTGGGCGCATATGGCGTAAGGTGCCTCGTGGGGCTTTTCCTACAGCTGTTCGTACGCTGCTGACTATATAAGGTTGTTTCATTGTTGGTTACCAAGTTTGATTTTTTTGATGTCTCACGCAGAGGCGCAGAGGCGCAGAGAGATGGAGAATAATTCTGTATTAAGACTTACCCAAAAACTCTCTTCTTTCTCTTCCTCTGCGTTCTCTGCGTCTCTGCGGTTCTATAATCTCAATTCCGCAAAGGTTTCTTTGTCTTCAACATATGAGCAATTCGTTGTTGGGTTTGGGGTTGTTGTAATAGGGGTATAAACATCTCCCGTTCCAATTGCAACAGATAGCTTTCATCAACCAGAGATGGTGCTGATAATTCCCCACCCGTGATTACATAAGCCAGACGATTGGCAAGATAGCGGTCATATTCTGTGATATAACCTCCTTGTTCCATGACGTAAGCTGCGTGTTCTAAGATGGCTCTGGCAGGACGACCGAGTACCATAATGGGGTTACGAGGGGGTGGTATGTACCCTATTTTGTCCAAGCAGATCACTTCCTGTTTGGCGATATACAGGCGGTTGTCGGCGTTCATGACGATTTTGGCATTGGCTGGGAGAAAGCCTAGTTCCTGGGCTTCATAGGCACTCTTAGATACTTTTGCCATGCCGATGGTTTCAAATGCCTGCATCAAGAAGGGTTGGATGTGATGGGCGGATTCTGTCGCGGCGCGGTTGGCAGCCCATGTTGCCATCCGCATAATACCACCAGCACCAGGAATTAGTCCTACTGCAAGTTCTACGAGTCCGATGTAGGTTTCGGCGGCTGCGACTATGTGGGGACAAGCCATGACTAATTCACAACCTCCTGCTAGGGCACGTCCGTGAATGGCGGCCACAATGGGTTTGGGGAAGTAGTGAATCCTTTGTAAGAGGGATTGATATGTGACGATGAGGTTCGCAATTGGTTCGAGACTTCCCGATTGTGCCATTTTTCCCATCTCTGCTAGGTTGGCACCAGCGGAGAAGTTGACACCTTCGTTACCAATTACTAATCCCCGGTAATCACCGTTTTCGATCATATCTAGGATTTGGGCGAAACCTTCAATGACTTTCAGGCTGAGGGTATTACCTTTGGAACGAAATTCATATAAGACTACTCCGTCCCCTAAGTCTAATAATGTGGCTTCGGGATTCTCCCACAGGGTACGTTTGGGTTCAGATTTGATGGCAGTCAGGTTAATTTCAGCTTCTGTTGGGATATCTTCCCGTTTCCATGTCTTTATCCAGTCTGGAACAGAGATACCATGTGCTTCCATATCAGCCAAAACTGTCTCGAATCCCAACACATCCCATATTTCAAAGGGTCCGAGTTCCCAACCAAATCCCCAGCGCATCGCTCTATCAATATCTGCGGGGTTGTCGGCAATTTCGGGAATGCGATGGGCGCTGTATGCCATTACTTTAAGAATAAATTCCCGGAAAAACTTACCTGCACGACCTTGATTTTTATACAAAGCCTGTAAGCGTTGGCGTAAATCAGGAATTTTGGCGATCGCTTCTATATCTCCCAAATTTAAAGGTTTAGCAGACTCGTAAACCAAAGTTACAGGATTAATAGAGAGAATTTCCTTACCTTGTTTCTTGTAAAATCCTTGACTAGTTTTCGCCCCTAATGTCCCTGTTTCTACTAGTTTTCGCACCAATTGAGGCACCTGAAATACATCCCGGCTTTCGTCGTGGGGAATGGCGGGGTAAAGATTTTCCCCTACATACATTAGGGTATCTAAACCCACTAAATCAATGGTGCGGAAGGTTGCAGATTTAGGTCTACCAACCATTGTTCCGGTGAGGGTATCAATTTCTGGGATGGTATAACCACCACCATCTGTAAAGGATTTGATGGCGAGCATGACTGCATACATCCCGATGCGATTACCGATGAAGTTGGGAGTGTCTTTGGCTATAACTACTCCTTTACCTAGATATAAACTGGCAAACCATTCCATCCTGGCTAGTACTTCTGGGGATGTGTCGGGTGTGGGAATTAGTTCTAGTAGCTTCAGGTAGCGGGGTGGGTTAAAAAAGTGAGTGCCTAAAAACCTGTTGCGGAAAGATTCTGAGCGCCCTTGGGCAATCAGGTGGATGGGTAAACCACTGGTATTTGTGGAGACAATTGTGTCATTGCGGATGGTGTTTTCTACCCGTGCCAATAATTTTTGTTTGATTGTTAAATTTTCTACTACAGCTTCAATCACCCAATCTACATCGGCAAGGTAGTGAAAGTGTTCGTCAAAGTTGCCGAGAGTTATTCTGCGGGCGGTTTTGTCTGTAAAAAAGATGGGGGGAGATTGCTTTTTAGCTTTTTTAAATGCGGTTTCAACTAATTTGTTTTTATTCTTATCTTTGGCGGGTATGTCGAGTAGATATACGGTTAGTCCGGCATTGGCGAGATGGGCGGCTATTTGGGTTCCCATCACCCCTGCACCAAGAACTGCGGCTGTTTGAAAAGGTTTGAACATAGTTTAATTCTCCTTGATGATTTTGGTGTATCTGTTTCTGTGTCGATAAGTATTTGTTTAGTGAACCGCAGAGAACGCAGAGAACACAGAGGAAGAAAGAGAGGAAGAAGACAGGTGTTCTGGCATTGCTGAATTGGAATATGAACTCGAAAAATCAGATATCTTAAACTCTTGCTCTCTGCGTCTCTGCGCCTGGAGCGTGAGACAAATCAAGAATTCAAGGATTTAGCAAAAGCGGGACATGAAGCCTGTGGTATATAAGGACATAGGGATGCAAGAATATCCTCTGTTTCTGCTTTCCCATTGCCATTTTTCTTGGTTTTAGAATTTTGAGTGTCCTTATATATGGCTTGTATTTGTTGAGAATATACTTCTAACACCTTTGCCCGCATCACCTCCCCATGGGGGGTTAGCATTCCATTCTCAACGGTGAGGATAGCGTTAATTAGTTGGAAACGTTTTACTGTGGACCAATAGGGTAAGTGACAATTAGCTTCGTCAACTAGTGTCTGATAGAAGGCGATAATACAGGGATGCTGTAATAACTCCTCTGTAGGTAGATTAATCCCCATTGTTTGTGCTGTTAAATCTAACTGCTGCAAGTCAGGGAAAATTAACATGGCACAAAATTTACGTTCCGAACCCACTGCGATCGCATATGCTATAAGAGGAGATTGTTCCAGTTTTGTTTCTAGGGGTTCTGGGGTAACGTATTTACCTGTGGATAGTTTAAAGCGGCTTTTCTTTAAACCTGTAATCTTCAGGAAACCTTCGGGGGTAAACTCTCCTAAGTCCCCTGTATGTAACCACCCTTCACCATCAATTAATTGTTTGCTGGCTTCTGGGTTTTTGTAGTAACCTTGGGTGTTATAAGGTCCCCGAATGAGAATTTCCCCATCCTCAGCTATGGCAACCTCTACTCCAGGTAAGGGCACTCCTACAGTTCCAGCACGGTTGAATTTGCCCCGGTTGCAAGTAACCGCTGAACTTGTCTCTGTTAAACCATAACCTTGCAAAATCTCCATTCTTGCTGCTGCAAACAAGTTAGCAACTTCTGCTTTTAAGGACGCTCCCCCACTGACGAGGTATTTAATCCGACTTCCAAAAAGCGATCGCCACCGTGAAAATACTAGTCTATTTGCCAGGTGCAACATCTTGGCATATACCCCTGTGGGTGGGTTTCCCAGTTCGTATCTTTGAGCAAGTTTGAGCGCCCAATTGAATAATATAGACAGTGGTTGACTTCTTCCCCTTCTCTTCTGTCCAGTTTCTAGCAGCTTGTCATAAACTTTTTCCAGTAACAGGGGAACGGTGGCGAAAACCGTCGGACGAACTTGTTGTAGATGTTTTAAGACTCGTTGAGGAGTGCTGAAGTAAATGCTATGTCCGTAGTAAATATGGCCGTACAATAAGACACGGGCAAAAACATGGGTGAGTGGCAGAAAGGAGAGGACAACCTCTTGAGCCCCATATGTCAAATGATTGCCCGTAAACATCGCCAAGGCATTGGCAGAAAGATTCTCATGGGTGAGCATCACTCCCTGAAGTTTCCCTGTAGCTCCAGGAATATAGATAATAGTAGCTAAGTCTGTTGCTGCTATAGAGGAACTGATTTGTTGGAGTTGCTCTGGTGCAGTCTGCATCACTCCCCTAGCACGAATCTCGGCTAAGGAAAAGACTTGGATGCATTGAGGAATTTCTGGACATGATTTTTCTCCACCCATAGGCGAGCAAAATTCGGGAAGGCACAAACATAATTCCTGGGGAATTTCCTTGACTTGCCAATGTCCATATCTAGTTTCCTCTCCCTGCTCCCCATTACTCAAAGGACAGGTTAATTGCTGCCTATGAACTTCCTGCCAATCACTGGGAACATCAACAACAATTACCGTATGTAAATCTGTCGTATCCCAGAGATAAGGAACCAGTTGATAAAGCAAGTCTAAGTTAGAAACAATCAGTACCTTGGTTTCTGAGTGTCGCAGAATAAAAATAATATGTTCAATAGTTTGGGTGATATCAATGGGCACATCTACCAAACCTGCCAATAGACAAGCCATATCAGCTATACAAAAGTTGGCATCACTGTGCAATAATAAACCAACCCGTTCACCCTTCTCTAACTGCAAATCCCTTAAACCTAATCCTATCTCTTCAGCAGCAATTCGCAACTCTTGATTAGATATAGATTTCCAGCCTGTTTGCGTCCATTGGTTCAGGGCATGGGGGTTGGGAGAATCCTTACATACCCTATCCAACAGAGAAGGTAATGTCCACCCCAGAATCATTTCCCCAGAATCAGGTGGCGCTCTATAAATTTTATGGTCATAAAACATATTGTCAAACTATTTTGGATTTTAGATTTTGGATTAAAGAATTGAACCCACAGATAAATCTGAGCAGTGCTGATATAATGCTTCACGCTTCATACCATTAAGGAATTAATGTCAACTGCTAAGGAAATTTCCAGAATTAAAATTACCAGGCTATTAAAAATTAATTGTAGGGGCGCAAAGCTTGCGCCCTTGCCATTGCTAAAATTATTTTCAGAAATCACCTTAATCTCAAATGAGTGCAAAGTGGAGTTAACTGATTGACAGACTTTAATATCATGTTCGCGTAATTACTTATATAGGAATCCCGTTTGATTTCTGAAAGAAGTTTTAGACGTTAGTCTTGCTATATGGGCTTTTGAGTCTCAGTCTATTTTCAAAATTCAAATAGGATTCCTATAGTTTCTGTTTGACTCACTCCAACCCTCTCCTTAATAAGGTGGGTGAGGTTTTATAAGTATTCATCCGCACATGATATAACACCTGCCAATAAGGTATTGTTTCTAAAGCAATCAGCACCTCAAGTATTTCATTCATGTTAATACTAAAGACACATAAAACGTCATTTCAGTTAGCCTCCTCCACTCTTGTGCTGCGCTAACAGTTAGCCTTCTGTGGAGGAGCTGCGCTAACAGTTAGCCTCCTACGGAGGAGCTGCGCTAACAGTTTCCCCATTGATAAATCGAAGGACAACAGTTAGTCAAAAAATTTTCCACCTCCATAAATATAATTTGGGCAGTTTATTTAGGCAAAAGCCCTCACAGTTCCCTGTTCCCTATTCCCTATTCCCTCTCTCGAACGGGGCTTGATACTGATTACTATTTGGTCAAAAACCGAGATATTTTAGATGCTCACTTCTGATATCTCAGTCCTCATTTATCCTTCAATATCTTCCCGATTATTTAGTATCCACTTATCGTATATTTGAGCTTACAGACTTTTAACTGATTTATCTAAATGCTTGTAAAAAGCATATAAAGTACATAGTACTAATGTAGATCGCACCAGGGATCAAAAGCAAGATTTTGTATATTTTCGCAATCAAGTCGGTGAAATGTTAACATTTTCTGGCTGTAAGGATGGTATTTTAATATAGCAGCCTGGTGACTGATGGCTCATTTCTCCCTCCAAGTGTTTTTCTAACCAATCACCCAAATCAATCAATACATCTGAGTAATCTATGTTGAAATTGACATCATGGTAATCTCCTGGATAGACATACCATTCCTTATCCGGAAAAGTTACTTGTTGATAAAACTTTAAACTACCCTCTGGAGGAGTAACGCGATCGCTACTACCATTTAATATTAATAAGGGAACTTGTAATTGGGAGGCATGTTTTTGTACCCACTTTTCCGCGACAAAAAACTCCGTAGCTAGTCTGGCACTACCATATTCATGTCTGAGGGGATCTTTGAGATACTCTATCATGGCTTGACGATTGCGTTCCACCCCTATTTTCAGACTAAAACGGGGCCAAATGCGAGAAAACATACGCCCCAATGCCACTTTCAGTGGTGGAACTCTAACTTTACCGATAGCAGGTGCTGTTAAGATAATTCCCCACAAACTTTCGGGAAAATGTAAGGCATAATCCAAGGCAATCACAGCACCTAAACTATGTCCCCACAAAAAGCAGGCACAGGTTGGTGCCCGTTCTTGAATCCTCTGTAAAAAGGTATGTAAATCTTCCCGGAACTCAGCCCAGGCATTAATATGTCCCCTTTGTCCCGGAGAACGTCCATGTCCCCTTAAGTCAAAAGCATAGATGGCATAGCCTTGGGGAATCAACAGTTGTGCAGCATCATTAAATAATCCACTGTGGGCACCTAAACCATGAACTATGGCGATAATTGCCCGTACTTGCACCTGTGGTTGCCAGCTTTGATAATAAAGTTTTAAACCTCCCGATCCTTGAAAATTTCCTTCAATGTGTTTCATGACTTTCTTCTCACCACGCCCTGTCTCAGCTGCAGCTGCGATCGCGGAATGCTGATAAAATGTAACTGATGGCAGGTTTCATACCCTACCTCTTTGGCAATTCATCACATTCCCAGAACTGGGATACCTAATTCATGAAGCTAAAAGGTTGCAGGACAAATCATTCAGAAGTTATTGCATCTTAGTATTTATTATATCTCGCCTATCTAGATTCAACCACTGGGCAAATAATTCGTAATTCATCTAGCACCTCCCCGACTTCTGAATCAATATCCGTTGACTTGCGCGTAGCACTCTATTTCTCTTCTTTTCTTCTTCTTTTCTTCTTCCTTTGCGTACTTTGCGTCTACCCTACGGGAAGCCCTTCGGGTATCTCCTTCGGAGACGCTCCGCGTTAGCGTTAGCTCCCCTGTTAGCGAAGCTCTCCCGAAGGGAGCAAGGGGCACGCAGTCGCTCATGGGGGAAACCCCCAAGACCGCGCTGTCTCACCGCTGCGCGTCTAATGCGGTTTCTTAAGTAGATGGATAAAAATATTGACACTGCTGAATCCAGGTATGAATTTATCTCACGCAGTGAACCACTTGCGATTGTATTCCTATTACTGAAGTCTCTAAACTTGTGAGTGTTTATGACGGACGAACAAAGCATTTGGATAGTAACTGATAGAGATTACTGATTAAAAAACCGCAGAGGTGCAGAGAACTCAGAGGATAGAGAGGTTTAGGAGACAAGTAATCTTACACCAAGAAGGGAGTAAGAGGAAGAGGGGAGTACCTCGCGGTGTCCAGAGTTCATCTAGAGGAAAATATTTATTAGTCAATTGAGATTTTATGGGAGATAATCAACAGGAACAAAAGAGCCAGTCTCCAGCCATAAATCTGGGATGAAAAGACGCAGAATCCATCGACATTACCTAGTCTTATTGATAATCATCTTAGTAGGTGCAATATTGCGCTTCAGTAATTTAGACTTAAAACCTCTATGGTTAGATGAAGTCATTACAGCTACTTTTAGCCTAGGTAAAAATTACCAAGCTTTCCCCTTGGATGTGGTGTTACCCCTAGATAAATTGTCGGATGTTTTTACTTATCAGCAGGGAGTAAGTTGTCCCCAAATTGCCGAGAATATTGCCAGTCAATCCACCCATCCACCCCTATTTTTTTGCTTGCTCTACAACTGGCTGGGATGGATGACTCCCTTAGGTGAAAATTGGGTGGTAAAATTGCGATCGCTATCTGCTGTATTTGGGATAGTAGCGATCGCAGTAATCTATGCTATTAATAGTCTGGCTTTTTCCCGTAGTGCGGGGTTAATGGCTTCGGCAATAATGGCTGTCTCACCCTTTGCAGTATACCTGTCCCAAGAAGCCCGACACTATACCCTACCCATGATGCTAATTAGTGCCTCTTTATGGGTATTGTTGCGAATTCAGCGAGATATTTTCCAAACCCAAAGGGTAAAGTTCTGGGTTTGGTTACTATGGGTAGTCATACATACCATCAGTCTCTACGTACATTATTTTTGCATCCTTGCCCTAATAGCAGAAATTGGTACTTTAGTACTATTGATGGGATGGTATAGGCAGAAAATTATCAAACCAACTCCAGTGTGGCTAGGGATAATTTTATCAAATATTGGAGTTGCGATCGCTTTTTTCCCCTGGTTGCTAGTAATGTTGAGTCATGCCAACCGCGCTGAAACTAACTGGATTGCAACCCCCGATTATTTTACACCTTTATATCAAACAATCATTAGTTGGTTATTAATGGTAATTGTTTTACCTTTAGAAGGTCAACCTTTACCTGTGGTTATTATATCGGGATTATTGACCATTGGGTTTGCTATTTGGTTAGTACGGCATTTATCTCAGGGATTCAAGCATTTATGGCAAGCACCCAAAACTCATTTATCTACAATTACCCTGTTGAGTTTTACTGCAATAGTACTCTTAGAATTTTTTGTAATTGTTTATCTCTTAAAAAAAGACATTACTAGTGCCCCACGTTATAGTTTTGTCTACTATCCGGCTATTTGTACCTTACTTGGTGCTATCCTCAGTTCCAATCATCAATTCACAGTCAAAACCAAAAGAACAATCATCATTATTTTATTAACTAGCTGCATTAGTTCTATTTTTGTAATTAATAACTTAGGTTTAAAGAAACCCTTTGAGCCAGAAAACGTTGCTCGCATTATTAACCAAGAACCTGCCAAACCATTGATGGTAGTAATGGCATATTCAGGGTATCAAGATGTGGCTTTAGGATGGAGTTTTGCCTTAGCAATTAAAGATATCAGAAACAATAACATTGAACCGACTCATGTCGCTTTCTTCCAACAATCACCAAATTGGCAAGCAGTTTGGCAAAAGCTGGCTCAATTACCATCACCACAAGTTTCTCAACTTAATTTATGGGTAATTGCTCCGGGAATAAAACGACGGGACTACCCCCCACAAGCACAAGTTTCTCCAGCCTTAACTTGCAATATTGATACCATACAACACTACCGCATCGGTATTCCTTATCAATTATATAGATGTATTACACCTGATGTGAATAGAGGTATGTGATGTTATATCGTGTCTGCTTACATACCCTTAATAAAAAAACTCACGCAAAGACGAGCCAGTGCGTTGGGCGGCTCCGCCGACTTGAAGCAACTGGCGTGCAAAGACGCAAAGAATTGTTGTTCAATCTATCGAAAAATGTAAAATCATACTTCCATTCAGCAATGCCCCCTTCCCGACATAAGATTACCTATCTCCTCCATCTCTCTTCCCTCTGTGTTCTCTGCGTCTCTGTGGTTTTTTAATCAGTAATTTTTGGGGGATAGGAGTAACATCAAGTCCGGGAGTAAGCCCATAATAAAACAACCTTATCACCTTTGCGCCTTTGCGCCTTTGCGTGAGATAAATTCCTACCTGAATTCAGCAACGCTACATGATATTATTCTGACAATATCATAAGTCCTGAATTGATTATTTATTTTAATTGATGCGGACATAAATCGAACGAGCTATTTCTACATCAAATGCCAAGCGTGTATTTCCAGCTTTAACCACAAAGCAAGGAAAACATTGTTCGAGTTTAATGGAAATTCCGGGAATTACTCCCATTGCCATTAATTTTTTCAGAATATTGCGGTCATTGGTATGACAAGATGTGACAATTCCTGATTCGCCAGGATGCATTAATGCAATTGAAGAACTAAGGGTTTTAAATCCAGTTTCTAACATTTGCTTATCCTCCCACATTGATTAATGTTAATGATTGATTGACAAGAAAACCCATCACAAAGGCAAATACAAAGACAAACACAGCAATCAATGCAGCAACTTTTAGTCCACGCTCTTTAATCATGAATTGTAATTGAGCAATGCAGGGAATAAATAGTGTGAGGGTAATTGCTGCAACAATTAATTGATGATTATTTAATGTGCCTTGCTGTTGTAAGTCAAATAGTCCAGCGGCACCATAGTCCCGGCGGAAAAAGCCATATAAAAATACCTGAGCTGTTGATGGGGGTAATCCTAATGTAGCGACAACTGGTTTGAGAAGATTAATGAAAAAATCAAAAATTCCGGTTAATTTACCAATCCAAATAATTACGGAAGCATAAATAAATAAGGGGAGAATTTCGCCAAAATACCATTTTAACCGAATGTAGGTTTTTTTGATAATCGCGCCCAATCTTGGCAGACGTAGTGGGGGAATTTCCATATAAAAATATGGTTTCTCTCCTGGTAATATTTTATTAGACAGAAAGCCAATCACAATAAATATTGCCAGCATTAATCCGATCCAAATTGTTAAAGCAATACCGCTTTGGGAAAGCAATCCTAAAACTACCCCTAATTGAGCTGCACAGGGAACCGTGGAAGCCAATAATAAAGTGGCGATAATTCGCTCCCGTTTGGTTTCCAATGTCCTGGTAACTAATGTTGCCATTGTCCCACAACCTAATCCCAAAACCATAGGAATCACAGCCCTACCTTCCAGTCCAATGGCTTTAAAGAAACGATCCATTAACAACGATAATCGGGGTAAATACCCACTATCTTCCAGGATAGAAAACATGAAAAAGAATGTCGCCACAACTGGTAGAATAATCGCCACAGCATAGCGAACTCCTAATGTAATTATCCCGTATTCATTACCAATTAAATCTTGTATAGGTTGCCAGGGTAAAATAACTTGGATAATATTATTAACTACTGGATTAATTCTGCTTTCAAAAAAGGTTTCAATTATATCAACTAAGGTTCCCGCACCAAATTCACCGACAAATTTGTACACCCCAAAATATAGAATAACCACCAGAATGGGAAAACCTGTGAGGGGATAAACCACAATTTTATGCAACCATTCGCTAATGGGTTGACGGGTGGTTGAACCTTGAATCAAACTCGAATGTTCGCAATTCCAGGCTAGTTGTTGACGAGTATTAGCTACCGCAGTTGTAATTGATTCCCCTAAAGCCGTTTCCGTATTGTTGATGACGGTTTCTAGTTCTGTCTGTTTACTACGTGGTAGGTTTTGCCATGCTTCTGGATCATGTTGTAATAATAATAATGCCCAACTGCGTGGTGTGAAGCAAGATGAAAAATTCTCTAGCCAAGGAATAATTAGAGCGATCGCATCTTCAATAGGTTGGGGATAAACAAGTTGATTGGTTAACATATTCACCTATCCTGGCTTTTAATTGTTTGATTCCTCTTCCCGTTGTTGCAGACATCACAACCACAGGTATACCCAATTCCATCTGCAAATGCTGGGAATTTACCTTCATTCCCTGTTGTTCAGCTTCATCAATCATATTGATAGCCAATAACACCGGAAATCCAGCCTCTATCAACTGAAACGTCAAGGGAAGCATTCTTCCCAAATTTTTCCCATCTACCACATGCACAACTAAATTGATTGCTTGGTTCAATAACAAATCCCGCGCAACTTTTTCTTCCTCGCTAATGGGTAGGAAAGAATACATCCCAGGAGTATCAATTACTGCTAAAGGACTTTCTTCCCAGGCCATTATTCCTTCAGCAATTTCCACAGTAGTACCAGAATAATTAGATACTGCAACGTACTTGCCTGTCAGGGCATTAAATAAAACACTTTTGCCCACATTTGGCATTCCCACTAATGCGATTACTCCCTGTGTTTCTGCTCGTTTCAGTGGCTGACGTTGCTTAATACCCAAAAAATCCCATATCCTGGAACTTTTGCCAGACTTAGCTTGGCATTTGCTCGGACAATCATGACAACTCATAACTTTATCCTCCGCAGCTTCTCAATACATTTATTGAGCTTAATGAATATTTTTATCAATTAAACTGCTGATTTTATCCTACAAGTATTCATTTATTCAGTCAATTGATGATGGTATATCTTTAACAATTATCAATGTATATATTAAGTTTGAATACAAAATCAAACGGTACGGTAATTAATAAGTAATAAGTAATAAGTAATAAGTAATAAAGAAAAATTTGTCCCCTTGTCTCCCCACACTCCTTCATTCCTTCTGGGAGCATCCCAAATATTAAATATTGTAGTGCGGGCCGGAAAGCCCGCATCAGATATCAAGGGAGCTTTCCGGCTCCCACTACATAATATTTTTTCAAATTGGGATGCTCCCTTCCTTCCCTCCTACCATGCACCGAAGCCGCTTCGTATCTACACTCCTTCACTCCTTCCCTCCTTCACTCCCACACTCCCCGCACCTTTTTTCGCTCACCCAAATTTGAGTATACTCCTTCTGTATCTGTATCAGGGTTTTTGTCAAACGATATCACAATGGTTTTAAGATAAAATACCTGAGGAGCTATGGTATTATCGCGCCGTCGTCCCTTTAATCGGCAGTTGTCTGGAAATTGATAGATCTGAATTTATACATCAAAGGGTTTTGGAAGGTTTGAGAATAAGTAGGTGTGTAGGTTTGTAACAATTCGCAAAAAAATTACACAAATGATAATGGTATTATTGGGGAGCAAACTTGATTTGCATCTGTCATTTCAGTTATCAGTTATCAGTTAGCCTCCTGCACTCTTGTGCTGCGCTAACAGTTTCCCCATCGATAAATCGAGGGGCTTGATACTGATTACTGTTTGGTCACAAATATGACAATATTCAGATTTCAGAATTTAAGATCGGGCATTGCTGATTTTGTGGATGAAAGTGGTGTTGCTTGATGTCCACCTGAGATGTAACCAGATTCATACTTCTATTCACCAATGCCTAAAATTCTGTACTGAACGGCTCCTGAAAAAGCCTCTATAATCCCACAATCCCAAAACAAGTTTAGACCAATGAAAAAATCACTTTACCGCAACTACCAAATTTTTCTAATATTAGGTGCTTTTCTGGCTAATTTCGGATTTTTATCGAAGATATCAGCACAAGAGAGTCTTAGCTCCCAAGCAGTTCCTGTCACAAACCAAGAGGTTCCCCAATGGGGATATTACACGATACGGAGGGATTTCCGCAAATGTATTTCTCCCATATGTGGGGGATTTTTTATTAAGCAGAACAACCTGAAACTTACTCCTTGCGTGGATGGTGTCTTTCGTGAGGAATGCTATGTGTCTTCAATTGATTGGAACTCCCTTAATGTAGGACGTGATGAACAAGCAAAATTGCAAAGTCAGCCTGGGAACCGTCTGATTCTCAGAGGGAACTTGGTTCCAGAGAAATTTGATGGATTTGGCGAGTTCGGAAAGTTGATAGTTAAAGAAGCTTTCGTCGCTGCTACAGATGCGCCAGCTAAAGGTACTTTTGTGGCACTGAAAGATAATGGCATTGTTTGTGTTACCGAGCCTTGCTTCTCCACAGATAAGTTAGTTTTGAATAAGCCTAGGAGTTCTACAGTTTCGTCAATTGACTTGAGCCAAGTGGGTGCAACACCACAGCAAATTGAAGTAGCAAGAAAAGCAATTTTTAATCAAGGTTTAATTGCTGTGGGTAAAACTCAAAAAACAGGAAACACAGAAGCGATTAGTGGAGGTATTAATTTTGTCGCTACGCAGTTTTATCTGAGAGTGGGAATTAAACAATAGCTATTGACATACTCCCCAAGGCTTTACTTGGTTAAAGCTGGGGAAGTCTGGGGTCAGACAGTGATTGCAAATCATGTTTGCCACACATACATGATTCGTAAGGACACGGCATCTACAGGATTTTGGTGTATACAATTATATTGATGATGCCGTGTATATACGTATTAAAATATTGTGAAATATGCGATCGCCTATGGTAATCCTATAGAAAATAGGGCGATCGCACTTTTCGGTAAAATTAAGAGCTGAGAAATTGCGATCGCTAATTGTCAAGGGCGAATGTCAAGAAATATGACTAAATTGATCGAAATGGATGTAATTGTGATTATCTTTGACAAAAACTTGCTTTATTAACAATCAACAGATTCAAAAATGGTGTCTTCTCAACTCCAGTGGCAACCCAAACAAATTAACAACAACTTATTAACCCATGCGGCGGTACTACCCACGTCCCTGATTTGGTATCAGACAACCTTTACCGGGATTTGGTTTGGTTGTTTTGAATCGGACCATGAAACTCAAGATCACCCAGTGACAATGCTGACTCGATTTGATGCGGGTGGCTTTTTCCCGTTGCATGGGCATCCCGGTGGAGAAGAAATTTTGGTACTCCAGGGAAACTTTGCCGACGAAACAGGGGTATATCCTCCCGGCACTTATATGCTTAATCCTGAAGGCTTCATACATCTCCCCTACAGTGATGAAGGCTGTCTGACCTTTGTTAAATTACGGCAGCATGGTGGAAAAACCCGTCAGCGAGTGAAAACGAATATTTACGACTCGCCCTGGCAATCGAGTCAAAACCCCCAAATTGAGTTTAAAACTCTTTATCAGCAAATGGGCTACCCAGAAAAAATCTGGGTTGAGCGCTGGCAACCAGGTACTAAACTATCAAATGTAGTCGAAACTGAGATCAAAGAAATCTTTGTCATCGAAGGAACTGTGACAGATAACAATGGCAATTACCCCACTGGCAGTTGGCTACGGTATCCACCCAATTACTCCTATAATCTGGCTTCGGAGACTGGTTGCCTGGTTTATGTGAAAACCTATCCAACCTCTGCCATCAGATTTATCGTTGGGGAAGATTTTAAGCATCCATTTGAAACAACTTCTTTGAGTTAAACCTACTATTGCATTTCATTAGTTCTGAGGGCTAGGGACTGTTTTCAAACTATTGTGTAGGTTGGGTGGAACGAAGTGAAACCCAACAAAATAAATCAAACCAGATTCCTATAGCATGGGTAGAGAACTTTTTAACCAGCTCATTATACAGCAAATCTAATCCCTCATGTTTCCCGAAAAACCTGCTCATTTAAGCGGATTTCTCGGTTAAATGAGCAGGTTTAGTTAGAAATAAGTAGATCTTTGATTACTGATGCTATCCCTACTAATTACAGGAACAGACACGGAGGCTGGGAAAACAGTCCTCACTACCGCCTTAGCCGCTTATTGGCAAAAATATCGCAGCGATCGCAATTTGGCAATTATGAAACCGATACAATCAGGTATGGGCGATCGCGAATTATATCAAAAATTATTTACCCTCGATCAATCTCCCACGGAAATTACCCCCCTATACTTCCAAGCACCTTTAGCACCCCCTCTGGCTGCGGCAAAGGAAGGAAAAACTGTAGATTTAGGAGTGGTTTGGCAAGCTTTTACCAATTTACAAGCCAACCATGATTTTGTCTTAGTGGAAGCATTAGGGGGATTGGGTTCCCCGGTGACTGATGAATTGACAGTAGCGGATTTAGCCGCAGACTGGCGTTTACCCACGGTGTTAGTAGTCCCAGTCAAATTAGGTGCTATTTCCCAAGCAGTGGCGAATGTCGCCTTAGCCAAACAATTGCAAATCAATTTACTGGGAATTATTCTTAACTGCATCCAACCCCGTACAGAAGAAGAAATAGCAAATTGGACACCCGTAGATTTAATTCAATCCCTGACAAATATCCCAGTTTTAGGCTGTTTGCCCTATTTAGACAACCCCACAGACTTGGATAAACTGGCACAAGTAGCATCGGATTTAGATTTAGAGCGATTACCTTGGCAATAAATCGCTACAATGGTTGTTTGGATCTAATTCGCCATCCGCTGATTATGGGACTTCCTATTGTTGCAATTATCGGTCGCCCAAATGTGGGCAAATCTACCTTGGTCAATCGCCTCGCCAAGGATAAGTCTGCTATAGTTCATGATATACCGGGAGTGACACGCGATCGCACTTATATCCCGGCTTTTTGGCGCGATCGAGATTTTATGGTGGTAGATACGGGTGGCTTGGTATTTAATGAAGAGACAGAGTTTTTACCACTGATTCGCCAACAAGCCATGACAGCCCTAGCAGAGGCGAATGCGGCGATTTTTGTGGTTGATGGTACCACCGGGCCCAATGCTGCGGATCGAGAAATTGCCGATTGGTTAAGACAGCAACAAGTACCCCTATTCCTAGCGGTAAATAAGTGCGAGTCCCCCGAACAAGGTATCATTCAAGCTGTGGAATTTTGGAATTTAGGATTAGGCGAACCTTTCCCCGTTTCCGCAATTCACGGTAATGGTACGGGGGAATTATTAGATGCATTAATCGAACACCTACCGGAAACATCGGAAATTCCTGAAACTAATGAAATTAAGGTAGCAATTGTTGGTCGTCCCAATGTGGGTAAGTCTAGTTTATTAAATGCCTTCCTGGGGGAACAGCGAGCCATTGTTAGTCCCATTTCTGGAACCACTCGCGATGCCATTGATACGTTCATTGAACGCCAGGGACAAACCTATCGCTTGATTGATACTGCTGGTATCCGCAAGAAAAAAAATGTCCAATATGGGCCGGAATTTTTTAGTATTAACCGAGCTTTTAAAGCCATACGCCGTTCCGATGTGGTGTTATTAGTCATAGATGCCCTAGATGGAATTACGGAACAAGACCAAAAATTAGCTGGGCGAATTATTGAGGAAGGTAGAGCCTTTGTTTTGGTAGTTAATAAGTGGGATGCCATTGAAAAGGACTCCTACACCATCTATGATTACCAAAAACAGCTAGAACAACGCCTCCACTTTACAGAATGGGCAGAAACCATTTTTGTCAGTGCTTTAACCGGACAAAGGGTAGAAAAGATTTTAGATTTGGTTAATTATGCCGCCGCAGAACACAAACGCCGGGTGAGTACATCGGTAATTAATGAAGTTCTCGAAGAAGCAATTCGCTGGCATTCACCAACTGTCAGTAGGGGTGGTAAACAAGGCAAAATTTATTATGGTACCCAAGTTAGTAGCCAACCCCCAAGTATTGCTTTGTTTGTGAACGACGCGAAACGGTTCAATGATAATTATCGCCGCTATATCGAAAGGCAATTCCGACAACAACTAGGGTTTAAAGGTACGCCCATTCGCTTATTTTGGCGGAGTAAAAAGGCTCGCGATGTGGAAATCGCTAGTGTTAACCGTGCCACCCGCGTTTAGGAATTTTGGATTTTGGGGAAAGTTGTCAAGGAGAATTTAGAATTATTACCCCATCGATGAATCAACACCATCAGATGTGAATTTTACAATCCAAAATCTAAAATCTAAAATCTAAAATTAAACGATGGACTTACTGCGATCGCTACCCTTAGGATTATACTTAGAACAACCACAAACATGGCTACATAAACTCGATCCACGGGTTAAGTTTGGTTGGTTAATGAGTTTTCTCACCACCTATATCTTCGCCAATACCATATGGCGGGTGATTTTAGTCCTGGTATTAATTTTTATAACTTTACTTGCGTGGATTCCCAGACGGGTTTGGCGACAACAAATGGGTTGGTTGCTGACACTGTGCTTTTTTGTACTAGCGATCGCATCAATCAGTCCCGATGGTTTGGGGGTAAAATATCAACCCAGGCTACCAACCACTGCCACTGCTGAGTCACTTAAACCAGTTAATCCCGTACCTACCCAGAGTCCCACAAGTCAGACTCCATCCCCAGTAAATACCGCAATAGCAGTAGATAAAAAATTACAAAGTCTTCAAAGTATCAGCACAGCAAAAACCGCTAAAAAATACCGTTATGTCCTCTTCCACCAAGGACCAATCAAAATAACTCGTCGTTCCTTTGATTTAGCAGTACGCTTAAGTACCATCGTCTTTACCGTCATTTACGGCACTAATCTCTATCTCCTAACAACAGCACCCGAAGAAATTACCGCCGGGATAGAAAGTTTAATGCAGCCCCTACGCAGGCTGAAAATACCAGTTACCGAAATTGCTTTAACTTTAACCTTATCCCTACGATTTATCCCCCTGGTTTTAGAAGAAGTACAGAATTTAGGACGTTCAATTGTCACCAGAGCAATTAACTGGAAAAAACTAGGATGGAAAGGTTCGGTTAAAGTTTGGATGATGGTAGCCGAAAGATTGCTAGAAAACTTACTATTAAGGGCAAGTCAGATGGCTGGAGCCATGATGGTACGAGGATTTACCAGCCCCAACGAACATCGAGTCCAGTGGCATAACTTACAACTTAAAGGTGGCGATTGGTTGGCACTGATGGCATTATTATTATTCTGGGGAGCGCGTCTGGTGGTTGGTTGATAGTTGATAGTTGATAGTTGATAGTTGATAGTTGACTTCCATCATCCCACCAACCACCAACCAACAACCATCAACCATCACTCCTTCCCTCCTTCACTCCTTGATAAATACCAATGACAAACAAAAATGGTCGATTACTCAGTGCTATTGTAATTTGTTGGAAAATTGGTTCTGAAGGGGGACGTTCGACTTGATGGCGTTGTTGCTGAATAAATTTATGTTTTTGGGGTGAAATCAGCCTTGAAAATAATTTCAATGTAGAAATTGGCGATACTTGACACTCTCCTGCCTAAAGGCGAGGAGATTCTTGGTTCAACGAGTCCACTTAAACTAGACCCCTTGCGGTATCTAGCCCAGAGGTGGTTCTCTCCTCAAGCGTTAACTTTCCGAGTGCCCCTCGGTAGTTGGATTGCTCCAAAATTTGTTTGACTTAAATTCTGTGTTGTCTAGTCCCCATGAAGATTTTACCTATTCCTGGAAAAGAGCTAGAACTATGAAATAGAACCCCATATCTTCAATTGTCAAGGTACAGATTGCCCTTAGGCAGTTGGGTTTTTATACAGGTTGATTACCGTTCCTGTTAGGTTTAATTTTACTAGAAATTGACTGAGGCGTAAACGCCTCTAACGGCTTTCATCCCTTGCCTGAAGTACGTCTGAATCTCTTCGCCGAGCTACAAGACTCAGACTCAAGGGTTTTCAGCCTGTCTTCTTATAAATTTAACTTAGTTTATCTAACTTTATAATATTTACCAGCAAATTATCTTCAAGATTAAAGATCAGATATTCTTATATAAAGATGGCAAGGCTTGCGATCGCAACAAAAACTGATAATGATGACATTTGCCAGTAGCTACCCTAGGTTTAATGCATATAATGACTAATTTGTAAATATCTCTACGGTAGGAAGTAAATTACAAAATAGTCGTGTATGATTTGCCTACTTTTAGGTGTGAAGAGTTAGATATTTGACATGATAGGAAGAAAATGTTTGATTGTCCTATCAAGTGCTTCAGTATTGTTATTAGGGGCGTTAATACCTGTTGAAGCAGAAGAAGTTAGAAAGCAAGCACTGATAGATAAACTAGAATCAGTAAAAAATCAAGATATTTCCAACGCAAACTCCCAACCCCCGGATTTGGGTGGGGAACAAGCAAATCCGACCATAAGGAATTATTCAGACTTCGCTCAAATTAGTGAATCCGTACCAAGTAACCCACAAACAACTACTTCCCCAGAAATTCAGCCTCATCCCTTACCAGATGCCAATGCATCTATGGAGCAAGTAACAAATGTTTCTCAGTTACGGGATGTTGAACCCACTGATTGGGCTTATGAAGCATTACGCAATCTAGTAGAACGTTATGGTTGCATAGCCGGATATCCAGATGGTAGTTTTCGTGGCAATCGAGCCATGACTCGCTATGAATTTGCCGCAGGTTTGAATGCTTGTTTGGAACAAATAGGGAAACTGATTGCTGAGGGTACGGCCAATATTATTTCTAGAGATGATTTAGTTCAAGTCCAGCGATTAAATGATGAATTTGCGGCAGAATTAGCAACATTAAGAGGGCGGGTTGATAACTTAGAAGTTCGCACCGCAGTTTTGGAAAGCCAGCAATTTTCCACCACTGCAATTATTGGGGGAGAAGCGATCTTTGCTCTGTCAACTGCTACAGGTGGCGATCCTCCAGGGACGGGAAATGCTAACACAACATTTAACTATTTAACTCGACTGCAACTAGTTTCCAGCTTTTCTGGTAAAGATCGGTTGCGGATGGAATTATCTGCGGGGAATTTTGAAAGATTTGGTTTTGGTAATCCGAATGTGTTAAATACCAATACAGCCTTATTATCATTTCAAGCAGAAACTGACGATAGGATCGCCCTTTCGATGGTAGAGTATCGCTTTCCAGCCTTTGGCGATCGGGTTGTTTTCACTTTAAGACCTGTAGGTTTTAGCCTCAGTAGCGTACTTAGTGCCAACTCTCCCTATTTTGATACAGGTAGGGGTGCAATTTCCCGCTTTGCCGAACTCAATCCAGTATTTAGAATTGGTAATTTAGATGCCGGGGTGGGGATGGATTGGCTCATGGGCAATCGCGCTCGGTTACAGATTGCCTATGGTGCAAATAATGGTAGCAACCCCGGAAATGGGTTTTTCCTAGGGGAAGGTGCCCATGCTACGGGTATTCAATTTGTCTTGTTGCCAGCAGATAATGTCCTAACTGGTATTACTTATGTATATGGTTATTCCCCAGATGGACGATTGAACACCTTTACAGGAAGTGCGATCGCAGATTCTTCTGGTTTCATTAACCAAAGCTCTAACATCCATGCTGTTAGTGGTACTTTACAATGGCGAATTTCTCCCAAATTCACCTTCTCTACTTGGGGAGGTGTTGTGGGTACTTACGCGGCTAAAACTGATGCTTTTGCAGTTAGCACTAACTTTATGTTTGCCTTGGGAATTTCTGATTTATTGCAAGAAGGAAGTTTGCTAGCTTTGATGTTTGGACAACCTCCAAAATTAGCGAAAGTGGGGGATTTTAGTGTTGCTAGTGGTTTAGGGGAAGATGCTAGTTCATTTCACATTGAAGCATTTTATCGTTTCCGATTGAACGATAATATTTTCATTACTCCTGGTTTCTTTATTGTCACCAATCCGGGCAATATCGAAAATAATAATGATATTTTCGTGGGAACAATTCGCACAACTTTACGATTTTAGATTGTGCATAGTGCCTGAAACACCGCATCAAAATTATGGAAATTTGGTATGATGAACAACAAAAAATTGCAAATAGTTTTTCTCCCTCAGCTTCTACTTATATCTTCAGCTTGGTTGTGTATTTACAACTTTGACCAACCAGTAAATGCTCAGGTGAGGAGTCAACCATCTTCAGAATATTTAATTGCCCAAAAAACTCGCAAATCTGGTACTAGGCGACGGTTGAGAACCAGCTTTTTTGAAGAAGAGAGAAAACTAAAATTTGGATTTGGCAACTTTTTGGAATCAGCATTAGATGGTGCCCAAAATGCCTTTGCAGATCCGGCAAAAATCTCTGGTTTTAATGCCGATGCCATCAGAAATCTCCTGGGACTGACCAATGGTACTATCACTATTGAAAGCCGGGATGAAGATGATGCTAATTTTCTCAATACCACTTTTACCGGACAGGGACAGTCTGGAAGTTTGACTTTTACTAATGTTAGTCCTGGTTCCGAACCTCGTGTGGGTACATTAACAGTTAATGGTACTGTGAACTTCAACGGTCAAACAGTACAATTTAACAACGTGAGAGCGCGATATAATGCCGGTTTTAGTAACAAAGGTGATAATCTCAGTGGTGTGATTTTAGTGACAGATCCCAATAATCCCGAAAAATCACTTTTCCTTCAGCTTCCTGTAACTCAAATTGATGGATTTGCTAATAGGGATGATAGCGAACCAGTTACTGTTACAGGAACTAATTTATCCATTGGTTTACCAACCGATAGATAATACCATTTTTAAAAAAGAATGGGACAGATGGGTAGGGGCACGGCACCAGAGTGATAATTTTATACACCGAAATATTGTGGATGCCGTGCCCATTAAATCAAACACACAGAGTTCAGTCGCTCCAAGTTAGTCCCTCATGGGAAAATCCCACAACCTGCGGATCTGAAAATGCGGGGGTGACTAACTCCTCAAGGGCGCACGCAATGCGCCCCTACTGAGGCTCCTACACCTAAGCTGTCAACCATCAACTAACAACTAACAACTAACAACTAACAACCATTTTCAAGCTAGCCCCCCACGGTCAAATCCCACAACCTGCGGATCTGAAAATGCGGGGGTGACTAACTCCTCAAGGGCGCACGCAATGCGCCCCTACTGAGCACTGATGAACTATTTTCAAGCTAGCCCCTCATGGGAAAATCCCGCACCTAAGCTGTCAACCATCAACTAACAACTAACAACTAACAACTAACAACTAACTGTTATTTTTACTGATATGAAATTTCGTCAATAGTTTTTTCCAGTATATTTACGGATTCACATAACCTCTACTAAATACACATAATATCTGCCTAATACCAATTAGTTTGCAAATGGTCAAAACTAAAAGATCGATGATTTTTTTACCTTGGCAATTTGCAGCTCATATTTTGGTCATGGGGGAATTAATGCATCTACATGGATTATGAATCAAAGTTTAGTTAATTAATATTCAATCAACATTTCGGTATTTCCTGACTAAATTCCACCCCATTAGCCAATTTAGTCCAATAAGAATAACAAAGGAACAAAAAATGCAAATTAATGGGTTTATGGCTTCCACAAGCAACGAGAATACCGATGGTATCTCTGCCAACGTAGGACAACCTGAAAACCATAGAGATGCCATGCCATCCTTGGAAATGAATCATTCCTTACCCTTTCAACGGCAGATGCCCAGGGGTGATATGAATGCTAGTAGTAAAGCTAACTTGCAAAAAGTGCTGGTAGAGTTACGGGTTCCCAAAACAATTGGCATATTGGGAGCAACCCAGGTGATTGCCAGGATGAATGTGTCTGGTTTTCAATTAGATACTAGTTATGAACCGATCGCTATTCAACCTACTGCCTCACAAGTACTCAGCCTTGAAACTGCTCAAGAACAAACAGTAATTGTGCGTGGGGTCATAGAAGAGAGTCAGATCCCTAAACTGGAAGCAAGAGCAGATGTAGTTAAGGTGTATAAAGATACTCAGATTGCCCCTTTTGACATTGCGTTGTTGGAAAAAACTAAACCAGCTTCCCTGAAATTAATCAACAGTACAAGCAATTGCCCCATTGGCACTTGTGACTGTGAGCCAACAACGCCAAAGGGAGCGATCGCTGATGTGGCAAAATACTTAGGTGTAGATAAAATCTGGGCTGATGGCTACAAGGGTGAAGGTATTGTGATTGGGGTTGTGGATGGTGGGATTACCGCCGAAGGTCGTCCAGTAGCGCCTTTTGAAACTCCACGTCGCATCCCTAATGTGATTGACGGACCAGATGATGATTGGGGAACCACAGCCCGTGCCTGGGGTGAACATGGTAATATGTGCGCCACCGATGTGTTGGGAATGGCACCAGAAGCGCGACTATACGACTGTCGCCTTGCTGGTGGTGATGCCATATCTAATGCAATCAAGGCCTTTGATTGGTCAATTCAACGGCACAGAGTTGATGGTACTCCCCACATTCTCACCAACAGTTGGGGTATCTATCAAAAAAGCTGGGATGATTTTTATGCTACCAACCCCGACCACCCTTTTACCCGTAAGGTAGTAGAGGCAATTGAAGCAGGGATTCTAGTATTATTTGCTGCTGGTAACTGTGGTGAAAGTTGCCCCACGGATAGATGTGGTAGCGATGTGGGACCTGGTAAGAGTATCTGGGGTGCCAATGGACATCCCTTAGTCATGACTGTAGGAGCTGTAAATAAGGAAGAGCAGTTTATTGGTTATAGCAGCCAAGGACCAGCAGCTTTAGATCCCGATAAACCAGACTTTTGTTCCATCTCCCATTTCCGGGGTTACTTTGGTAGTGATAACGGAACTTCCGCCGCCACCCCCATCGCTGCGGGTGCAATAGCCTTATTCAAACAAGCCAAATCATCCCTAACTCAAGAGGAAGTCAAAAATGCCCTCAAGAGTACCGCCAAGGATATTGGTGAATCAGGTTTCGAGCGACATTCCGGTGCGGGAATTATTCAAGTCAAAGCAGCATTTGATTTATTGCAACCCCAACGGCCAAAATGGTCGCCATGGGAAACTTTGGGTGGAAATAGTTTTTCTGCTCCAGCAGTAGCTTCCTGGGATGAAAATCGCCTGGATACTTTTATCCTTGGTGGTGACAGTGCTGTATATCGTAAGTCCTGGTATCGCAAGTCTTTGGATGAGTCAGTCTGGACTGATTGGGAAAACTTGGGTGGCTTTAGCCTCTCTGCACCAGCAGCCATATCTCGCCAAGAAAACTGTATTGACATCTTTATCATCGGTCAACAACGCCAATTACTGCGTAAAACCTGGGATGGTTCTGCTTGGAGTGATTGGGAAGATTTAGGTGGCTTCTGTAAGCAGGGGATCGCTGTTTCTTCCTGGGATGAAAACAGATTGGATGTGTTTACCATCGGTGCAGATAACGCTGTATGGCATATTTCTTGGGATGGTACATCTTGGAGTAAAGAGTGGGAAAGCTTAGGTGGCTTTAGTCTCTCTGCACCAACAGCAGTATCCTGGGGAGACAATCATATTGAGGTATTTGTGCGTGGTAACGACCATGCAATATACCGTAAGTATTGGGATGGTACATCTTGGAGTAAAGAGTGGGAAAGTTTGGGTGGTTTATGGCTTTACTCACCTGCTGTCACCTCTTGGGGTCCTAACCGTCTAGATGTATTCGCCGTTGGCACTGATAACGCCGTCCATTGGAACTATTGGAACGGTACATCTTGGAGTGATTGGCAGAGTTTGTCAGGTTCTGCCATTTCCAGTCCTGCTGCTGTGTCTTGGGGCGAACACCACATTGAGACTGTTATAGTTGGTGGCGATAATGCCTTGTATCATAAGTCTTACGGTGAGAAGGAGTGATGAGGTGATGAGGTGATGGGGTGATGGGGTGATGGAGTGAAAGAGTGAGGGAGTGATGAATTAAAGACTGTCAACCATCAACTCTCAACCATCAACCATCAACCATTTTCAAGTTAGCCCCTCACGGTCAAATCCCACAACCAAGCATGAAAATAATTCCCTCACTCTGGGCGGGGAAACCCCGCCCCTACTCCTGAACTCCGAACTCCGAACTCCGAACTCCCTATTTTCAAGTTAGCCTCCCACGGTCAAATCCCATAACCAAACATGAAAATAATTCCCTCACTCTGGGCGGGGAAACCCCGCCCCTACTCCTGAACTCCGAACTCCGAACTCCGAACTCCGAACTCCGAACTCCGAACTCCGAACTCCCTATTTTCAAGTTAGCCTCCCACGGTCAAATCCCATAACCAAACATGAAAATATATCGATTGCGGCTCCCACACCTAAGCTATCAACCATCAACCATCAACCATCAACTAACAACTAACAACTAACAACCATTTTCAAGCTAGGATGTGAATTGTCGAAACTGAAGCAGTAAATCCTGAGTCAATGACAACTACGATCGCTCTTAATAATGACTGTATTAATACCTTAGACTTGTCCCCGGCGACAACAGTGATTGAAAATATACTACAATCAGGAGCGATCGCATCCCAGGAACAGCAGATTCAGTTTGAACTCAATTACGAACAGGAACCAGGCGATCCTAGGGAATTATCGGAAATTCCAGAAGTACGATTATGGTTTATCCGTCTAGATGCTCAATATCCGTGGTTGCCATTTTTACTAGATTGGAAGGCGGGTGAATTTGTCCGCTACACCGCTATGCTCGTTCCTCACCAGTTTAGTAGCAAGGAAGGGATTCAGTATAATCCCGAAGCTTTAGAGATATTTTTAATGCATAAGTTATTTATATTAACTGATTGGTTAAAACAGCAAGGCATACCCTTTCAATCCCGAATCCAGTCAATGGCAAAGCTTCTGGGTTATGAATTGGATGATGCCCTATTTGATATGTTTGCGAATGAATGAATAAATAATTTGGCGTTGCTGAATCAAGATATGAATTTGTCTCACGCTCCAGGCGCTCCAGAGAAAGAGTTTAAGATACCTAATTTTTAAATTTCATATTCCAATTCAGCAACGCCAATAATTTTATCTTTTATCTTTTATCTTTTTACTTTTTACTTTTTACTTTTTACTTTTTACTTTTTACTTTTTACTTTTTACTTTTTACTTTTTACTTTTTACTTTTTACTTTTTACTTTTTACTTTTTACTTTTTACTTTTTACTTTTTACTTTTTACTTTT
>JASJDS010000113.1 GCA_030065055.1 Calothrix sp. MO_192.B10 | reverse complement strand
GGACGGTAAGCCACTGCGGTGGACGGTAAGCCACTGCGGTGGACGGGTTCCCCGGCATAAAGCAAGTGGCGCAACCCGAAGGGGTTCCCCGGCATAAAGCAAGTGGCGCAACCCGAAGGGGTTCCCCGGCATAAAGCAAGTGGCGCAACCCGAAGGGGTTCCCCGGCATAAGCAAAGTGTTGAACCCGGAGGGAGGTTCCCTCCGTTGTAGTCAGTGGCGTTTGAGGGACGAAACCCAGGATATCTTCTTTACCCTGTTCCCTGTTAAGAGTTCCCTGTTAAGAGTTCCCTAGTTAAATATCTACAAGTTAACTAACCAGTCTACAATTTGCGGATTTACCAGATGGGGGACTTCATCGTGGGGACAATGTCCAGCATTGGCAATGGGAACAATGTGAATATTTTTACCATCCTCCCGTGCTTGTTCGTATATTTTAGCTCCCGTAATAGGTGTCCAAGGGTCATCTGCACCCCAAATAACTAGCAATGGATGCTGCACCTTTGGCAATAATTCATCGGGAGAAGGACCAGGGGGTGCGGTGAGGATGGAGGCGAAAACTTCCCGCGCTCCTGGATCGCAGGCTGGGGTATAAAGTAATTCTACCAATTCATCAGTAACTGCATTGCGATCGCGGTACACTTGATAAAGAGTGCGGCGAATTTGCGATTTGCGGCGAATGCTATTAAAAATGAATTTACCTGTAATGGGATGACTCACCAATTTGTTAAAGGTTGCCATCACTACACGTAATGGTAAGTTTAATTCATGGGGACGATGACTTAAACCACCTGCGGAGTTAATTAACACCCCACCCGTACTCATTTGGGGATGTTCTGCTAATACCATCAAGCTTAACAATGCACCGATGGAGTTACCAATAAAGATGGCAGGTTCTTGGATATACTCTTGCCAAAAGTCTCTCAGTAGTTCTACCCATACCTCCATAGTGTAGTCAATGGGTGCTTTCTCAGAAGCACCAAAACCCAACAAATCTATGGCAAAAACCCGATAACCTGCATTGGCTAATACGGGAATATTTTTCCGCCAATGTCCAATGGAGGCGCCAAAACCATGAATCAGAACTAAGGGTTTTCCCTGACCCATGACGGTATACTGGATGTTGTAACCCTGCCAATTCCAAAAGAATTTTTCCAAGCAGTCTGTTGTTAGTTGTTGGGAAGTTACAGTCATTGATTATTGATAAATATTTTTTATGTGGTAATGCTTTCTGACTTTTGAGTATACCAAGAGCAAAGGGCAAGGTAAAATTACTCCCTACTAACCTTTAAAGTTTCTACAGATAAAATTACCGGGACTGTTTTCCGTAAATGATACTATTTTGCCATCTTTTTGAATCTTGAATTTGCTGCGACAGTTGTAGATTTCTACGGGTTTCTTTTTCCCATCAATACTGATAGCAACCCGATAATTCCAGTATCTTTTGGGACTGCGCTTGAGGCTAACAATACAAACTTGATGACCATCAATATTCTGACACCTGGAAGCTTGAGCAGGAAGTGTCACGGAAAAAAGTTGAAATGATAGCAGTATTAAAGCAATAATTTTCATAATTGTGGGGTAATGGTTTTTTGCCATCGCAAAGCGGCTCTGCTTGAGAGCATCGCCTTACCCTCAAAATAAATCAATATGGATTCAGTTCTATACTGAATTTTATCATTTCCAGCGTTTTTCTAAATATTGACCAATCATAATTTCTTCTGACGCACGAGAAATAATTGTTTGTCTGGTGCGGTGATGGGAGCCGATTAATTTAATCTCTTCCTCAAAAACAGACCCTCCATACTCCGTTCTCAAATGCATGGTTTTGTTATCTGGTAAGGAATACTTTGCTGTCACTGGCTTGGATGTAGCAAAACCGCGATCGCGATATAATATATTTCCCTTCACACCAAATACAGTGGAACCACTCAATTGCTTGCGCTGGGAAGAGGAATAATTACTTTCCCAAGTTGTATACACACCACAAATCAAACCAGTATGATCCGCAAATTCATGTAACTGGGCTAATTCAACTAACTCTGGACTTCCCTGCTCTAACAATCTGATGGAAAGAGTACTGGTAACTTCTTCCACATCCCCACTTTTGAGGGTGTAGTAACGTCTTTGGGATTGCCAGTTACCTTCCGATTGACGAAAAAATTCTGCTATTAAATTTTCTACCGATAAATTGACCTGTGGTAAGTCATACTTCATTAGGTCTGGGCCTCTAAGAAAAATATTATTTTTGATTAAGTCAAGCAATTGAATTAAATCTTAACATATTTTTACATTAAATAATATTTTTCCAGCTGATCATGAATTGTTAGCGATCGCCTATCAACCTGTAGATACAAAGGGAATTTGGGCGAAATCGCGAATATTGTAGTTAGTTATTAAATAAAATCCCAGTTTTGTTTGCGGAGGGCGATAAAGGTGGCATAGCCTTCAGAAAAACCAGTTGGGTCAGGAAGAGCGTATTCAGGGAACTCCTTGTAGTGTTTCCAAGGTTCTGAAGAATTGAGTCGTAAGTGCAAAGAGCATTCCGTGGTTCCGGGTGGTTTCCAAGTCATTTGACCAACAGGGCGATCGCTCATATGTGAGTCCTCACTTTTTAGGGATTGACAATCTAGCTTTTTTCGGATTGTGACTAGAATCCCTAATTAAATCTGTGAGCATTTATACTGGTTTGTCGCGATCGTCAGGGAATGTTTATATTTCACTGAGACAGGGGAGTGTGGGGAGTGAGGCAGTGGGGGAGTGGGGGAGTGGGGGAGTGAGGCAGTGGGGGAGCATAGACGTTGCGCGTCTACTTTGAAGTGACTAAAATACCCATCTATAGAATTGATCCTCAATTTTCCTTCCCCCCGGCCGGGGAAACCCCGCCCCTACTCCTTCCCTCCTTCCCTCCTTCACTCCTTCCCTCCTTCACTCCTTCCCTCCTTCACTCCTTCCCTCCTTCCCTCCTTCACTCCTTCCCTCCTTCCCTCCTTCCCTCCTTCACTTACCAATACATCATCAATTTCGGTACATTGGAAGAGAGTCACGTCAAGGAAAGTTTAAATGTCAGCACAATTATTACTGGTAGATGATGAACCAGGATTACGTGAAGCGGTAAAAGACTATTTACAAGAAAGCGGATTCAGCGTTCGAGTTGCCAGTAATGCGAATGAAGGCTGGGAAATGATGCAACAAAGTACGCCAGACCTAGTAATTTCCGACATTATGATGCCACAAGTGGATGGTTATCAATTCCTGAAACAGATGCGGGAAGATCCGCGTTTTCAGGCTTTGCCAGTTATCTTTTTAACTGCCAAAGGTATGACAAGCGATCGCATTCAAGGTTATCAAGCGGGTGTGGATGCTTATCTGCCCAAGCCTTTCGATCCAGATGAATTGGTAGCAATAGTGGAAAACTTGCTAGTGAGAAGAGCCAGCAAAACTCCCGCCATCAGTGAAAATGGTGAAACACCAGATATTGCCGAACTTGCCAATCAAATCGCCCAGATCAAAGCCTTGTTAACTCAAAGAACTGCCATCTCCCACTCTCCGGCACCTTTCAAAATTGACTTAACCCCAAGGGAGCAGAGCGTTTTAAATTTGGTGGCAGAAGGGTTAATGAACAAGGAAATTGCCCGTCGTTTGGATACCAGCGTTCGCAATGTGGAAAAGTATGTTAGTCGTTTGTTTAGCAAAACAGGCACCAATAGTCGTACAGAATTAGTACGTTTTGCCTTAGAACACGGTTTGGCAGATTGACCGAACTTCCTCGCGGTGGAAGCCCCTGGCTTTAGACATGGGGAGGAAGCAACAGGACGTTCGGCTCAGCTCAGTCGAGCCGCGAATTTATTCGCCGCTCCTTAATACTTGTATTCATGAGATAATGGATATGTGTTGCAATGAGCAAGGCGCTGTGTAACCCCACAGAAACGGCTTAAGCCAGTAGACATAGAGGCTGTCCCGTAGCCTTGATAGGTAAAAACATATTGCTTGCTTCCGGGCAAAACAATGTTTTTTTGGGGCGTGGGGATGAGTCCATCCTCTGTTTAACCGTAACCGCGCCTAGAGGTCTGAGGGGTAGTGTTGCCAAACCACCAACTCCGAATCCAACCGCTATTTTTCAGGGCTACTAAAAGCCCCCGCATTCATGGGTGGGGAATGCGTTACCAGCAGCCAATTATATATAAATAGCTGGCTGGAAGTGGATGTAGCTAAACCTTTACATTTTCCTTCAGTTCCAATAAACACATAAATTATTCAATTTCCCCCTTCGACTAAATACAAAAATTGATTTCTAGGCTACCCCAGTAACCTAGTAATACTGGAATAATCTTTGAGCGTGTAACGAAGCTAGTAACCAGCCACAACCTTCTCGTAGAGAAGAGAAAGTTGATAATTGAATTAATGACCCAACAGTAATCAGTATCAAGCCCCCAAATTCTATTTGTGGAGGTGGAAAAATTTTTTCCGTAAATCTTGCCCCTTGATTTATTGGTGGGGAAGACCGAAGTTTGCTGATGCTGGGGTTCACCCCTTCGGCAGTTACTCCACTTGGGGAGACCCCAAGACTTTACTGCCTCACCACCGCAGTGGCTTACCGTCCACCGTAACTTCTCACTGTTAGCGCAGCTCCTCCGTAGGAGGCTAACTGTTAGGGTAGCACAAGAGTGCAGGAGGCTAACTGTTAGCACAGCTCCGACCCAGGAGGCTAACTAAAATGACCCTGAATATATTTTGATAATCTTCATCCCTCCCAAGAGTAAGGGATGACTGCGTTAGTAGGCACCCAAATTATGTCCGTAGTGCGAAGGGTGTGAGCTAATGTAGATGCAACTTCTTGAGTTAAAGTTCAAGTCAAGACCCAGGAGAAAATCCATCGGGTCGGATTCGCAAGGGGAATCAGTTCACGCATCACACAGGCAAATAGGCAAATTGGAAACATCCACCATTTTATGCCTGATAAACTATTTGCGACTACATGAATATGATTATTTGCTATTGACTGTTTTCTATTGAATTACGCAAACGCATCAGTTGTCGTCGCATTTCTGGGGTAGCAGTAAGTTCAGATGCTTCTCGTACTTTAATTGCTTGGTGCAACATATCTACAAATTCATCTGAACCATCAGCTAGAGCTTCTAAAAGTACCTGCAACAACTGATCGCGATCGCCCAATAGGCTTTTTTCTTCGATGAACCGGAATTTGAGATGGATATCGCATTCATAAACCCCTACTTCGATAGGATTAACCTGACGTGGTAATGCTTTAGAGTTCATAGTTTCTCGGATTCCTTTACTAGTTGGTAATGAGAGTGGGGAACTATCTTGTCAATCAAAATAATTGATTTTTACTTTAGGTCTAAATTGTTTGAATTAATCAAGGTTATCAATTAATAAACAAGATTGGTATTGCATTTCACTCTCCTGTATTTTTCTCTAGCTAAATTTTCACCGTCTAGGTTGTGATTACGCTGAACTAGTCAAGCTTAAAACAAGCCATAACCATTATTCAGTGTTTTAGATTCTATACAATAAAGTTTTTGTAAGAAGTTGCTATAGCTTGTTAAAGTGTTTTTACAGCAACTTCATCTTTACGTCAACAATTGTTTGCGTTATTACCTGAAAAACGAGTGCTTCTACGTAAGTAAAATCGCTGAATAAATTGCAATTAAGCCTATGGAGTGGTTGTTTGCCTACTATTACGTAAAAACACTAGATGTAAGTTTTTTTTCATCAGTAAATGGAGACATATAAATTGAGCTGGTAATTATAAGTAAAATTTTTATCATTGATGATAATTTGATTCCCAAACAAAATTCCCATGGAAGTACACTTCATATTAGTTATCTCTACTACAGAAGAAAAATTACCTGACTGTGATGGCAAATTTGTAGTTCCATCACATATCATGCAAAACCTAACCAGTTATTATAAACGGGGCTTTCGCCAAAGAAAGCTTTGAAAGAAAAGCATTTAACTCCAAAGATAGGGTCTACAATGATTGCAGTGTAATTCACCCAATTCCTATATCTACATCCGCTATGGACAACCCGATACTGCTCAAGTCTACAACCCGTCATATTCGTATTTTTGCAGGAGAAATTGACCGGGATGGCGAGCTAGTTCCTAGTAATCAGGTCTTAACTTTAGATGTTGACCCAGATAATGAATTTAATTGGAATGAAGATGCTCTGCAAAAGGTATATCGCAAATTTGATGAGTTAGTGGAAACATCAAGTGGCGTAGACCTTACAGATTATAATCTCCGGCGTATTGGCTCAGACCTAGAGCATTACGTGCGTCAGCTCCTCCAAAAAGGGGAAATCAGTTATAATTTGTCGTCTCGCGTCAATAACTACAGCATGGGACTGCCTCAAGTTGCCACTGGAGAACCTCAGTAAAAGGGAAGGGAACTCTTAATAAAGAACACCGGATGAGTGTGACGGGGGATTTAGACCTGCCGTCAAGCCTTGCCGTGGCAAGAAGGGGTTCTTAAACCCACACTTTTGGGAGAGGGAACCAACAGTCTACAAATGCAAGCATCTTAATCCTCTTATGTCACTCTGGGAAGGAAGAAGGAAGAAGGGGATTCAAACCCCGGAGTGAGGTGGGAGCCACCAAATTTTCAAACTTGAGTGGGGTTCTTAAACCCTTGGCTCTCTTTGGTACCCCAGAGGGTATTCCCTAAGCCCTCCGGGCTGGCTCCGCCAACGGGAACGCGCTCGCGAACGGGCATTCAGGCTCAGGGATTTTCCCTTCTGATAGATGCCCTCTGCCCTCTGCCTTTCTTGATAAGGGTTTGGATTTTTATAAGCGCGAAAGCAATAAAAGAGGGTTAATCCAAAAAACTCCCTGTTGCCTGTTGCCTGTTGCCTCTCCCGAAGGAAGATAAGAGTTTTTACTTAGAAGATTTCAGAAGTTAGTATCCATCATTAGACATATTCCTCTGGATAAATACAGAAATTTCTCCAAATTAACCAAATATTTTCAACTTCAAGGAAAATAGAGGTTTTTCAGTTCGTCAGAGAATTTCTACCAACAGGAAGATTGACATTTGGATTTTCTGGCTGATGAATTCTTCTGTTTAGGGCAGTCATTTCAGTTAGCCTTCTGCGGAGGGGAAAAGTAGGGAAAATTCTTTTCACTTCCATAAATATATCAATTTTCAGTTGACTGCAATACAGAATATATGTGTAATATTTATGACAGGCTGGAATCCCATTCCATAAGAGTGTATTGGATTGAAGTGAAAACCGCTATAAAATTTGGGAACTTGATACCGATTACTGTTTGGTCATAAGTTTTTGTCTATGGTAAAGTTTTCTTTGTCGATGAATAAATTGCTGGTTGCAAAAATAGTTTTGCATTTGCAGTCGGTTATATTTTCTCTATTTTTGTTTAATTTCCATGTCTTAGGGGCTGAACTTGTTGGTAGAGCTATCTTAAATGCTGATACTTTTGCTCCCGGCTCCACATCTGGTCAATTTAAACAAACTAATCGCACTACCCCTTTTACCCAGGCTCAACCAGTACAAGGGTTTTCTGGGGTTATTCCTGGACCAAAACCAGGTACGTATTTAGTCATTTCCGATAATGGTTTTGGGGCTAAAAGTAATTCCCCTGACTATTTATTGCGTATCTATGGTGTAGAACCAGATTTTGCCACGGGAAAAGTATTTCCAGTAGACGTGCAAACTGGAGAAAGATTGCCACGTTTCAATCGCCGCAGTTTCTTGGAATTAAACGATCGCAATCGTCAACTCCAGTGGAGTATAATGGGCGATCGCCAGTTTTATCCCAACAGTCAAATTCCAGTCCCCAAAACCATTAGAACCAGCCGCCTATTAACAGGAGGAGATTTCGATCTAGAATCTTTCCAACGTGTCAGCGATGGTAGCTATTGGGTAGGAGATGAGTTTGGCCCGTTCTTATTACATTTTGGTGCCAATGGTGAATTGCTAAGTGCCCCTATTGCTTTACCTAATTTTCTCAATTTGGGAAAGTTAAATTTTGTAAAGTCTCCCGACCATCCCAGCTTAGAAAAATTATCCAGTCGTGCAGCTCAAGTTAGAGCTGCTAATCTGGGAGGCTCTAGGGGATTTGAAGGTATGGCACTCAATCGCAGTGGTAGTAAATTATATGTAATGTTAGAGGGAGCACTAAAAGACGAACCCCAAAAAAAGCGTCTACTGATTCATGAATTTGACTTGGTAAGTAAAAAATACACCGGTAAAATTTTCTCCTATCAATTAGAAAATCAAGGGTATGCCATTGGCGAACTGACAGCGATTAACGACCGAGAATTGATAGTTATCGAACGCGATAGCCGCCAAGGAGACCCCCAAAACCCAGGTTTTCAGACACCGGCAAAATTCAAACGCATTTATAAAATTGACATCTCGAAAATAGATAAAGATGGTTTTATCGCCAAAGAATTATTAGTAGACTTGCTGAATATTCCTGACCCGAAATGTATTAGTGGCAACAGTAGAGCCAATTGTAAATTTACATTTCCCTTTGTTACCATTGAAAGTGTACTACCTATAGATTCCCAAACATTGCTAGTAATTAATGACAATAATTATGGGGATAGTATGGGTAGAACGCCAAAACGGATAGATAACACAGAGTTCATTGCCATCAAACTGAAAAAACCCTTGTCAGTTGAACCATTGGGAAAGTCCCAGTAAATCCCAGCCGCTCCCCAATCCAGCCAATTATGAAAATATTTCACAAATAATTATGAGAATGTCTCTTGGCTAATACCTGTTTTAATACAGCAGTTGCTCTCAAAGATTACTTTTATTCATAATGAATTTAATTTTTTGTCCGTCACTTCATTTATATATTAAAGAATGAGCAGTAATACACATCCTGTTTCATGGAGTCATTACTCAAACATACCAACATAGTGAAGAGGTGGTAGCTTGGGTATCATTTCCAGGTATATTCACAAGGAAACGGTTAGCATTTATAGTCAAACCATTAGTCACAAATCTCAACTGAAGATGTAACCACAATATTAGCATCTAGCTTCATCCACAAGTTACAATCATAATCCAAGGCTGGATGTATCATCAACAAACAACGGTCTTGCGTACCGTCACTCAATAACTTTTGAAAAATATGCCAATTGCCGAGCGGTGGGAAAACTATGGAAAATGAAGGGGCGAAGCTCTACTGTCCAAATCAGAATTGTCAGGCACCTAATCCCCTGACTAATAAGTTTTGTGAGCAATGTGCTGCTTCCCTACCCAAGCGTTTCTTGTGGGTAGTAGGGGATGATGGCGCGAAGGGCAACCCTGGAGAAATTTTAGCCGAACGCTATTTAGTTATTGAACAATCAATCCTCTTAGATACTAAGCCCGGTTTATTGCCCCAATCCCCAGAATTAGAAACTTTACAGGCAATTAGACCTTATTTAAGATTATTTCCTTACCGCTTGCACGTACCCCAGGTATATGGGGTGTTAAAATTGTCAAACGAGGCATCGTCACAGGAAATATTGCTTCTAGAAAACCCACCTCTATTCCAAGAGCCAGAATCCCAAAAGGTCAAGCTTTACGATAATTTAATTACTTCTTGGGAAAATGCCACAGCCATCAGGCAACTAAATTGGTTGTGGCAAATTGCTTATCTTTGGCAACCTTTGGCAAGTGAAGGTGTGGTTTCTAGTTTGCTAGAACCGGAATTAATCAGGGTAGAAGGCTCTTTAGTAAAACTTTTAGACCTACGCTACGATGGGCAAGCTGTAACCCCTACTTTGACAGATTTAGGTAAATTTTGGCAGCAATCCTTACCTCAAAGCAAACCAGCGATCGCAGATTTAATTAATAAAATTATAGAAGATTTAATTCAACAACAGATTTATTCCCCCGAACAACTAATTAAGGCACTAGATCAAGGAATGTCAGTGGTGGGGCGATCGCAAATAAATAGTGTGACCATTACTACCAGAACAGATACCGGACCCACCCGCCAGCGCAATGAAGATGCTTGCTATCCAGCCAGTGGTACCACTGTTAATAAACCACCCCATAACAATGCTTTAGCTATTGTTTGTGACGGAATTGGGGGACATGAAGGTGGTAATGTTGCCTCCGAGTTAGCCATTAGAACCATTCAGCAGCAGGTATACGAACTTACCCAAGTACCACCAGAACACATAGACCCACCCACAGCGATCGCTGATTTGGAAAAAGCCGCAGCTATTGCTAATGACAAAATCAGCGAACAAAATGACAGTGAAAATCGCCAAGGTCGTCAGCGCATGGGTACTACCTTGGTTATGGGTCTACCATTAGGTCATGAAATATACATCGCCCATGTAGGGGATAGTCGCGCCTACTGGATTACCCCCCAAGGCTGCTATCAAGTTACCCTTGACGATGATGTCGCCTCCCGAGAAGTCCGCCTGGGTTATGCCATGTATCGAGAAGCAGTACACCAGAGTGGTGCTGGTTCCTTGGTACAGGCATTAGGGATGAGTCCCAGTAGTTCCCTCCACCCAACGGCTCAACGCTTTATTGTTGATCAGGACACTGTATTTTTGCTATGTTCTGATGGTTTAAGCGATCTCGATCGGGTAGAAGAAAACTGGGATACGGAAATATTGCCCTTGCTCGCAGGTAAGGTAGGAATTAACGATATTGCTGATAAATTAGTAGAAATTGCTAATACCCAAAATGGTCATGATAATGTGACTATTGCCCTAATCCACTGTCGTGTTCAATACTCAGAACCAGAAGTAGCAGTAAATCCTGCTTTAATTGATATATCTCCTACACCCATAGTAGAGGAAGAATCAGGGGTGTCAACCCAGATGCCAGAAGAGAGCAGCGATCAAAAAACCCAAGTAGCTGCCGATACTGTTCGCGATCGCAAGTTTAAAATTCCCTTACAACTGTTGGTGATCTTGCCCTTAGTGATTGTGGGGGCTGCACTCGGGTTCTCAATCAGGAACATCTTTAACCGCCCTAATTCAACATCATCTCCCCTACCTACTACTGGGACACCTTCAACAAGTATCCCGCCAGTCACGTCACGCAGCTTAGAGAATTTACAGCCAGGTTGGGTAATTCAAACTACTAAAAGGACAGCAATTACTGAGCAAAAGTCTGTCCCTGCTAACACTTTTTTGGAAGTAATAGACAAACGATCTTCTGGTGTGCTTAAGACTGGAGGCGTTGCTTTTAATTTGCAAGTGTGTTCAAACTCTAGCCAACCTACTCCAGGTGGGGAACAACGAGTGTGGATGAATTTAAAGCAGTTGAAAGAGTCTGGGGTGAAAGTTTTACAGGCTAATGATACCAGCCCATGTAATATTGTTGATTCTACACCAAATAATTCTCCAAATCCCGGCACACCGGCAAACTAATAATTTTTTCATGTGCATATACTTGTATATTTACCAAATAATCTCAAGAATTGAAAATTTGACAAGTATTATGGGAGATATTTCGTAGACGGTAATACTTTGATGCTATTATTTTGATGCTATTGTGATGTTGGTGGATTTTTTTGGCAGGGGAAAGCACAGGCGAAAACCCCCTACCTCCCGCCAAATCGACAGAACCTTGGCAATTCAATAGCTTCAACGTTTTCAGTATGAGCATAGAGGCTATTAATAAATGCCGGAAACGGACTTTTAAAATAGACCTGCCAAAATTAGTGGTGGAAATAGCTCTATCATTAGCTTCTGGCTGGCAGACTTTCAAATTAATGAAACCCGTTCGCGGGATTGAAACGTTTACTTTCCTGGGAACCTATACAGGTTTCTGGGATAGCTTGTTCTCGGTATTGATACGTTTCACTTTATTAGTGATACAGATCATGAGCCTGGGCGTAAGCCGCAGCACCCCTACATATTTATCAATACTTTCGTGAATTGGTATTAGCTGTAACCCAGATATATAGAGCTACGCGCAAGTAATAAGTAATAAGTAATAAGTAATTAGGACTTACGCAACTGGCATATTTTTTCTGTAGGGAAGGCAAAATGTGGTGTAGATTCTCTTGCCGCATTATTGCAGTTGCGTGAGGTGCGCGAAAATATTTGAACGTAGCAATCAGACTTATAACATCACGCACCAACCACCGATTGTGACAATTGCGTAAGTCCTGGTAATAAGTAATAAGTTTACTGTTCATAGGTTTGCCGCATTCAACAATGTCCGCGCCCTATTGTTCCACCACATTAGTTATGAGGGGTATTGCATCAGTCCTATTTATAGGACTTTTTCTATTAGCCAGGGACTTAGAGTCCCTGGCGGTTGGATGTCCACCCCGCAAAATTAATGTGGTCGAGTACTAGTTGCATAGTGCTATATCAATAATTTTTTCAACTTAAAAAAAGAGTGTGATTATCTACCACGGATATCACACTCCAAATAATTTAGATTTCGTTTTTAGTGTTTTTGGTTAGTACCCACCAAAGTTTGAGAATCCACCAGATATAGCTAACCAAACAAAAATACTAATCAGCCCCGCAGTAGACATTAATAGCCAAGAAATAACTGACCAATCAGAACTTTGGATAAAAGTCCGGAAATTGAACGGTTGACGGGCATATCCACTGGGAAATGGCAATTTATCGCGGTAGTCCTCTCCATAACGAGGCATCCGCGCAAAAGGTAATTCTCCTTGACCTCGTTGGGGTAAAATTCTTCGTCTTTGGTAAGGAACTGTTTGCTCGCCAAAGTTCTTTAGATACTCTTCACTATTTACCAAAGCATTGATAAAGCCTTGCAAACCTTTAGTCGCAAGTACTATTGACCAAGCAAGTTTTTCGCGCTCATCATAAACATTACGACCCAAAATCCTCTGGATACATAATTCTACAAAGCGATAATTATTATTGCTTTCGTAATTGAGTCGCCGGAATGGGTCAGAGGTGGCTAGTCCCTGAATAAACTCTTTCACTGTAATTTGACCAGATTTTAGCTGGGATTCCAGAAATGTCTGGCGGTTACTAGCTAACATCTGTTGCTCGTGAAAAATTTGGTAATATGCAGCCCAAATCAACTTATCAATTTCTTGGGAATTGAGTAGTGTTTCCTGGGAGTAAATTCTAGGTTGCTCTTCACCTGTAATTTCATAACCAGCAACGCGCTGATTTTGGGATGAAGGAGAGTAAGTTAATAAAGGAATAGACACACTAAAAATCCTTAAGCTAAACTTTTAATAACGATCATTAATAAACGTTACTAGATTCTATTTCATCTGTTCTCAAACCTCAGCTTAAAAGATGAAGTTCATAGGGGTCAATAGAGTTAAAGTAAAGCTTTGTTAAGAAGTGTGTCTATTCAGAAATATTCTGATTTTTATCCCTATTAATGAGTTATAATATCTAGTTTATATATACCAAATGAAAAATTATCTGGTATATATAAAAGTATAAATTATCTTTTTTATCGATGGTTTTCTCCATCGCTTCATAACGATTAAAGTTAATTTATCAACTAAATATTAAATACCTGAACTGGTGATTTTTCTAGCGATCGCTCTCCCTAGACTTTAGGTACCAGGGGGGTAGCGGACTTTTCAAAACACAGCCTAAAATAGGGACAGTTCCTACAATATCTTAGATTGATTTGACCGGAAAATAAACTGGATACAAGCCGTGTGGATTTATCCGTGGAGAAAAACAAACAGTTCTGTCATTGTTTCAAGCCTCCGGGCTTGAGACATGGGGTCGCGACTCGCGCTACCCAGAGTGACTGCCGTCGTCGCGGGTTCTCTCGTCAATCCAAACTTCGACAAGCTCAGTTACCAATCCAAAATCTAAAATCGAATGACGAACTGAATCTATGGCTACAGAAAAACATAGGTAACAACCCAGGACTTTTATCTATGTTTCCTTAAAATTACAGACCAAAATTTGACAATTCTGGGTAGCAATATTCCGACTGAGGATCTTTTTGGATATACTGCTTAATGCTATCAATATCGATAAAATAATCTGAAACATTAATTAAGCTGTCACTAGTCATAGAGCGCAAACTGACAACTTCTACCCGCACTCCTTTATAAGAGACTGTATTCACTGCATAAGCTAAATCTCCATCTCCACTGACTAATATCGCTGTATCGTAATAAGGAGCTAGATTCAGCATATCTACTGCAATTTCTACATCCAAATTAGCCTTTTTAGAGCCATCGGGAAATTGAACCACATCTTTTGTAACTAGTCGATAGCCATTGCGACGCATCCACAGTAGAAAACCCTGTTGCTTGTCATTGGCACGATCTACACCGGTATAGAAAAAAGCCCGTAATAATTTAGAACCTTGGGTTAGCAGTACAAGTAATTTTGCATAATCAATTTCTATGCCTAGTTGGAGAGCAGCATAAAAAAGATTAGAACCATCGATGAAAATAGCTACTCTACCACGGTTAGCATTTCTACCAAGAAACAGTTCCGGAGAATCTTCTGATAATTGAATTGTCTGTGTACTATCCTCCTTGTTTATTGATAATGGTTGAGACTCGTATTGCTGAACTTTGGTTGGATGAGAAGTATGACTTATTTTCTTAAGAGAATTTTTACTTTTATTCACAATTGACCTCTATTTTGAGAAATTATTGTTTTACTAAACTTCTGTTTCAATAAAAACGCTTCAAACTACAAATATCAAATACAAACAGAGGTGATTCTGATTGCATTTGATACTCAATTCTCTACAACTGGTCACCAGCCAGATATTTCCAAGTAATTTTGGAAAAGTACGAGAATTGAACAAGGCAAACTGGGATGAGAGTTAGTTAGTGCATCAATGAATCAAAGTTCAGTATGTAGTATAATTTTTTCTTATTTTAAGTAATACTACCATCACCAAACAGTTATTCATTCAATTCAATTCAAGGTCTTGGGTTTCTGATTTAACAAAATTAATCTGCGTTTACCGTCAGCTGCCTCCCCAGGAGCATTGCCGGGTAATTTTTCCCAGAATGCCATACCCTAATCCAGACCAGATGACTCAATAACACGGTAATTTACCCATGATTTATTCAACAAATATATGTTGTTGGGCAAGATATACCGAAAATGGGTAAACACGAAAAATTTGCAGGTCTCTTAAATTATATATCTCCCAAAAATTGGTTCTTTCATCCTAGCTTGCCTTGAAGAGAATTTCAGCTTATTTTTTTTAATTTAGGTTAAAATTATAGCAGAAATACTCCAATAACAACATAAAAAGTAATATTTCTTTTTATAATCTGATAATTGTTTATAACAATCTCATCAGAGTTTAAATAACCCAAAACTTTCAATTTTAGATTAGGGCACAATATCTAGCTCTAATTAAACTTGTGATTGGTGCCATATCTCCAAGCTGATAGGGAGTTTTGCAACTATACCGTAATCGGATAAATTAATGAATGGAGCTATCACACAACCTTTGTGGCAATCTCTATCTAGACATAACGCAATTAACTATTTTAGAAAAAATACTTATGGATAGGTCAAAAATAGTTGCAATTATTACAGGTGCTATTTCAGTATTATTAGCGATCGCCTACTTGATTCTGGTGCAATTGCTAGATTTACGAGGTGAAATGAAGCCAGCACCCATTAGTGAATTTTCTACACAGTCAGCAATAGTTGCCTCTAGCTGGAAAATAGGGAGTGAAGGAGTGAAGGAGTGAGGGAGTGAAGGAGTGTAGACACGAAGTGGCTTCTCGAAGAGTAGAGTAGGAGTGAAGGAGTGAGGGAGGGAAGGAGTGAGGGAGTGATGAGGGAGTAAAGATTACTTTTTTTGGTTACTGGTATATAAATACGCTAACAACTGACAACTAACAACTAACAACTAACAACTGATAACTGGTAACTGGTAACTGAAATGACAAGATAGCATAAAGATAACCCATCATTTATTTGAGTAACTTTTTAGTGCAATTGTAATGAGTTACTAAGTGTAAATACTCAACTGTTACGAGAAACAATAGGGAGATTTATGACCTACGATTACGATTTGTTCGTCATTGGTGCTGGTTCTGGGGGATTAGCGGCTTCCAAACGGGCTGCTAGTTATGGTGCGAAAGTTGCGATCGCAGAAAATGATTTAGTAGGTGGAACTTGTGTAATCCGTGGATGTGTGCCCAAAAAGTTGATGGTATACGCTTCCCATTTTCCCTCATTGTTTGAGAGTGCTGGGGGTTATGGTTGGCAAGTAGGGGATACTGAGTTAAATTGGGAAAAATTTATTACATCCATTGACAAGGAAGTACGGCGACTCTCACAGCTACATATCAGCTTTTTGGAGAAAGCAGGAGTAGAATTAATCCCCAGTCGCGCTACTCTGGTGGACGAGCATACGGTGGAAGTAGGGGATCGCAAAGTTACAGCAGATAAAATTTTGATTGCTGCGGGAGGACGGCCGATTAAGCCTGATTTACCGGGGATGGAACACGCCATTACTTCTAGGGAAATATTCCATCTCCAGTCCCAACCAAAGCATATTGCGATTATTGGTGCTGGTTATATTGGTACAGAATTTGCTTGTATTATGCGCGGTTTGGGTTGTGAAGTCACTCAAATTATCCGCAGAGACAAAATTCTCAGGGGTTTTGATGAAGATATTCGCACCCAAATTCAAGAAGGAATGACCAATCATGGTATTCGTGTAATTCAGAATACTGTGGTTCAAGAGGTGGAGCAAGTAGGGGACGAGTTGAAACTGAATCTGTCGGGTGAAGACGCAGAACCAGTTACAGCCGATGTCTTTTTAGTTGCCACTGGTAGAACTCCCAATGTGGAAGGGTTGGGTTTAGAAAATGCTGGGGTGGATTTAGTTGCAACTTCCTTAGAAGGTCCTGGATACGTTAGCATGAATGCGATCGCAGTTAATGAATACAGTCAAACTTCCCAGCCTAATATTTTTGCTGTTGGTGATGTTACGGATAGAATTAACTTAACTCCGGTAGCAATTGGTGAGGGAAGGGCGTTTGCTGATAGTGAATTTGGTGGCAACCGTCGGGTATTTAGCCATGAAAATGTGGCAACGGCAATATTCTCTCACCCAGAAGCAGCGACGGTGGGAATGACGGAAGCTGAAGCCAAGGAGAAGTTAGGTGAAGAGGGTGTAACAATTTATCGTTCCCGTTTTCGCCCCATGTTTTATACCTTGCCAGATATGCAAGAAAAAACCATGATGAAGTTGGTTATAGATGCCCAAACAGATCAAGTTTTAGGCGCTCATATGGTGGGAGATTATGCTGCTGAGATTATTCAAGGGGTAGCGATTGCGGTCAAAATGGGAGCAACCAAGAAAGATTTTGATGCAACCGTTGGTATTCATCCCTCGTCAGCAGAAGAATTTGTCACCATGCGGTAGGGAAATGATGGGGTGATGGGGTGATGGTTGATAGTTGGTGGTTGGTGGGATGATGAGGTGATGGGGTGATGAAGTAATAAGTAATAAGTAATAAGTAATAAAGAAAAATTTGTCCCCTTGTCTCCTTGTCTCCCTTCCCTCCTTAACTCCTTCACTCCTTCACTCCTTCACTCCCCACACCTTTTTTCGCTCATCCTGCCCCATGCAATATATATACCTCCACGGCTTTGCTTCCAGTCCCAATTCTGCCAAAGCTCTTTATATTAGCGATCGCTTTGCTGAATATCATACACCCCTCACCATCCCTGACTTAAATGGTGGTGATTTTTCCCACTTAACTATCTCCCGACAAATTCAGCAAGTAGTCCCCGCATTGACTGCACCCACAACGATTATTGGTTCCAGTTTGGGGGGTTTAACAGCTGCCCATATAGGACAACAATATACTCAGGTGCAAAAACTGGTTTTATTAGCACCGGCTTTTGGTTTTCTATGCCATTGGCTTCCTACCTTGGGTGAAGAAACAATCCAAAATTGGCAACAACAAAAATATATGCCGGTTTACCATCATGGGGAGGGGAAAGAAATACCCTTAAGTTATGATTTTGTGACAGATGCTAGCCAATACCAAGAAGATTCATTACACCGTCCCCTGCCAACCTTAATCCTTCACGGTAAGAATGATGAAGTTATTCCCATGCAAGCCAGCCAAGACTTTGCGAGTCAGCGCCCTTGGGTTAATTTCATAGAACTAGATAGTGAGCACGCCTTAGGCAATGTGATGCCAGAAATTTGGCAAGCAATTCAGCTCTTTTGCCAAATACCCTGAGACTGTATAATAGCTATTCCTTGGGTTAAATAATTTTGTGTGGTGCAGTTATCTGGGATTTTGGCATTGAGACTGCATCCAGAATCTAAACATCTCTACTCCAAAATCCATATGTTACCCTTTATTCGTTCTGACTTAGCTCAATTCAGTGCCTATAAGCCCCACCCCAGTAGTGATACGAATCAAGCTGTTGATTCCTCGACTCACATTGATAGATTAGACACTAATGAAAGTGCTGAAGACTTACCACCCCAACTGAAAGCAAAATTGGTATGGGAATATCAAGAATTAATTGAAAATAATAGATATCCCGATGGTGGACATGAAGAATTAAAAAATGCGATCGCAGCATATGTAAATGAGTCAGCCCATCTTTCTCCCTCGGTTTTTTCAGCCGCCAATATTTCCGTTGGTAATGGTTCGGATGAATTAATTCGCTCCCTATTAATTGCCAGTTGCTTGGGTGGAGAAGGCTCTATCTTAGTGGCTCAACCCACTTTTTCTATGTATGGTATTTTGGCGAAAACTTTGGGTATTCCAGTTGTCACCGTACCCAGAGATGAAACAAATTTTGCCATTGACTTACAAGCCGCACAAGCTGCGATGGAAACTACCCAAAGTCCACCCATTCGTGTAGTTTTTGTCGTCCACCCCAACTCCCCCACAGGAAATGCTTTAACCAACCCAGAGTTAGCATGGTTAAGGAGTCTACCAGAACATATTTTAGTCGTAATTGATGAAGCTTATTTTGAATTTAGTCAAACAACCTTAGTGGGTGAATTAGCACAACATCCTAATTGGGTGGTGTTGCGGACATTTTCTAAAGCCTTTCGATTAGCAGCTCACCGTGTAGGTTATTGTATCGCTCATCCAGATGCGATCGCTATTCTGGAAAAAGTACGCTTACCTTACAACCTGACTAGCTTTTCCCTCGCAGCAGCATTATTAGTCATGAAAAATCGTCAGGTATTGCTAGAGTCAATTCCCCAAACTTTAGCTGAAAGAACTAAACTAATCCAAGCCCTACGTCAAAATCCAGCCTTAAAAGTCTGGGATAGTGCAGCTAACTTTATATTTTCGCGCCTCCAAGCCCATGACTCTGTCTCACCAAGCGTTGACATTAAAACTATTCATCAAAGACTGAAAGCCAGTGGTACCTTGGTGCGAGAAATCAATAATGGATTGAGAATTACAGTTGGAACTGTGGAAGAAAATGTTCGCACCTTGAAGAGAATGCAAGCAGCCTTAGCTAGCCTGGAGTGCGTCAGCCATTAATTTCCCCAAATCATCTTCTGATTCATCTACAATCAGCTACAAATATATAAATTTATGAATTTCTACACTTAACGATTGAATTTACCATTAACATCACTATCCGAACGCCTGACAAAACAAGCTGTTTGAGGCAATACACCTATCAACAAAGCAAATGCTTCATCTGGCAAATCAGCCACAACTTCTGGAGGGAAATACTGCTCAAATTGATCGATAATCTTTTGAACCCGTTGGCTGGAAGAAGAATTTTGTGTAATTTGTCCGATTAAGCGAATCCATTGTCTCCTAATCAAATAAGCTTTCTTACGTTCTTCATGGGATTCTATTTCTAATAAAGACAAGTTACCTATTGGTAAAACTGCCCGACAATCACGATCATAATCACCACCAACAGCCGCTCCCGGACCGGCAAATTCTGCATGATACCCTTTAAAAAGTATCAATCCGTTTCTCTTACGACTATTGACCACGAAAGCCTTTCCACTGCGTATCTGTAGCAGGAAACTTGAGTCGTGAGAACGCTCAGTTACAGATGACCTTACCAGACATTCAAGGAAACTAGTATCATGGGAATATGTTGATATCATAGTGGCTCGATAGCGGTTGCTTTGGTCGCTATCCATGATTTTCAATTTGTCAATGGATTTAATCGGATTTTGCACTTTAGGACTTCAGAATCAAGCTGTTGATATTGGGGTAAAGCCTTTACAGCTTTGAGTATCAAGTAATTTGTATCAGCCTTAAGTTCCAGACTAAGAAAAATAGGTGCCTGCTAAACTTTTGAGTAATCATATTCTATGGGATTTCACGAAAGTTGTCTCTGCTTCTAGGACTCAATTCCTTAAAGTTTTTATAAAGATTGTTTTTGGGAATACAAAGCTAAGATGAGGAAAAACTTTTTATTTTTGTACTTGGGCAGGAATAATATAATTTTCAAATAAAAATATCTATTGAAACTTAAATAAAAAATGGTTGTGGGTGCGATCGAATAAATGTTGTTTACAAGGCTATACTAATTGTATCTCGACAATAGACATTCCCAGAATTTACAACATAAAAATATATTATTTTAATTGCAAAATATTACCTGAATAAATAATTATGTTCTTTTTTGTTAAAAAACATATATAAATGTTATGTTTATATTCACGATTTTGTCATACCAGATTGTTGAGAAAATTTAGAGACTGAAACCAGTAATTTACTAGTACCGTGTCAAGTTTATCTTGATGGATAGTTTTTCACTGCTTTTGGATTTTTCTTTTCCCCTTAACCTTTTTCCTTTACCAATCAATTGAAAATTAACAGATTACTAAATTTACCTTGGTGCCCCATATCTCTTATAGGAAGCAAACTACGTGGGCATAGTTCCTGTGAATTATTGAAAAAAGGAGTTTACTTTTCGATCGCCATCAACAGGGTTGAGAATTTATTTTAGGTTAGATTGATTCCCTCAGAGTAATAGAATGGGAAAGGTTTATGCAGGGTATATGGTGTCAGGAAATAGACCCGAAAATAAAGCATATAATTCCACAAATAAATTTGCGGAAAAATACAAAAAATTCATGTTTTTAGGTCTTACGCAGGTGTTTGTGATTGCTACTCTCCGATCAGCCGTTGCATCGCAATGACTGTAATTACCTTATCCGTGTGTAAGTCCTGGTATTAATTAATCCTTATGATCCTATATTGTTATAGGGTGAACGAAAAAATGTGTGGGAGAGCCAAAATACTTATTACTTATTACTTATTATTTGACCACAGTCTTTTTCGCTCACCCATTTTTATATGGGTTTCCCGCACCACATACCCTACATCCAGGAAATATGATACCTTGAGAGAAAAATGTGAGTTATTGTAGTCAAGCAGATTATCTTATTCATCGATCGCTTTTGTGTTACCTGCTTTCACCCAGCCTTCTTGTTTGCTACCATCTATGCGAATTCTTTGCCAAGCTTTATCTGGACTTTGTTCCAACACAATTACCTTTCTATTAAAAGCAACTCCACCGATACGTTTAGCCCCCACATCAGATGACTCGCGCATACTCAAGCCTTGGGGCCAAGTGACGCGGGCTTTGTAAGCTCCTGGAGGCAAAGATTCTGGTGATTCCTTACTGTCTGGGGTTTTGGTCGGATTAGGTGTTTTTTTCGGGGACTTTTTAGTTGAAGCTACGGTTGCAGATGTATTTTGATTGACTTTCTCCTTTTGGTACTTTGCTTTAACAGAGGGTTTATCATTATTAAAAACCGGCTTTTCTGGGAGGATAGAGGTACGATTCATGAGATATAGGGCACCGGCAAAACCACTACCAACTAAAATTGCGATCGCTAAGAAAAAACCGAGGGTATATTTAAGTATAGTGGAGAACATTTTTACATTCTTAACCAGAGATTTGGACGCATATAGTTAAGCATTACAGTTGTAACAGCGATAAAAGCAAATAGTATCACCATTATCAGTTATCAGTTATCAGTTGTCAGTTGTTAGTTGTTAGTTGTTAGTTGTTAGTTGTCAGCGTATTTATATACCAGTAACCAAAAAAAGTAATCTTTACTCCCTCATCACTCCCTCACTCCTTCACTCCCTCACTCCTTCCCTCCGGGCGGGGAAACCCCGCCCCTACGCCTCACTCCTTCACTCTTTCCCTCCGGGCGGAGAAACCCCGCCCCTACTGTAACTGACGCTGAATACTCAAGGGACTATGCTTGGAAGCTAAACGCGCTCTCCCAGAAGCAGCCCATTCTTGTAATTGCTGAATTTTTTCTTGAGCAGTTCTGGCTAGGGGAATTATTTGACTAGCCGCTTCGAGAATATCATCAGTGGTAAAATCCCGATTTTGACTAAAACCAATGTGCATGGCTTCCACTAAAGTTTGTTCGATTTCGGCTCCAGAGAAATCAGGTGTTTCGTATGCCAATCTCTCAATATCGTAGCTTTTCAAATTATGGGGGCGCAGTCTGGATAAGTGAACGTTAAAAATAGCTTTTCTTTCTTCTTGGGTTGGCAAACCAACAAAAAATATTTCGTCAAATCTACCTTTTCGCAGAATTTCTGGTGGTAAAGATTGAATATCGTTGGCAGTAGCAACCACAAACACGGGTGAAGTTTTTTCTGCCATCCAGGTGATAAATGTACCAAATACTCGACTGGTGGTTCCCGCGTCACCTTTACTACCTAATCCAGAAAAGGCTTTGTCTATTTCATCTATCCACAAAATACAAGGGGATAAAGCTTCAGCCACCTGAATCATTTGTCGCGTGCGAGATTCTGATTCACCCACCAATCCCGCAAATAATCTGCCCACATCCAGCCGCAATAGAGGTAAATGCCAATGATGGGCAATGGCTTTAGCTGTTAAGGATTTTCCTGTTCCCTGGATACCTACCAACAGTAATCCTCTGGGGTGCGGTAATCCGTACTGTCGCGCTCGCTCACTAAAGGAACCGCCCCGACGTAATAGCCAATCTTTGAGGTTATCCAAACCGCCAATATCGGAAATTTGTTCCGTAGCGGGGTAAAAATCAAGAATTTGGGTTTGGCGGATAGTTTGGCGTTTTTCTTCTAAAACCAAATCCACATCTTCCGGTTGTAATTCTCCGTGGGCTGCAATTGCTCTGGCTAACACCCGGCGAATCCGTTCCATACTTAGCCCTTGACAGGAACGCACCAAATCATCGAGAAACTTGCCAGACAGAGAATTACCAGTAGCTACTAACAAGCGCTCTATTTCTGTTTTAATATCCCCCGCAGATGGTAACGGAAACTCTACTACTGTCAAAACTTCAGTTAAATCATCGGGAATAGCAACCCGTGGTGAAAGTAAAACGATATTTTTGGGTTGGGATTTTAACAGTCGTGCTAGATTGCGGAGCTTACGAGCGATCGCTACATCCTCTAAAAATCGATGGTAGTCCCTTAATATTAATACTGCGGGAGCTGTGGGGGAAATTTTTTCTACAAATTCCAATGCTTGTAGGGGATTCCGTTTCCCAAATCCCACATCATTAGGGTTTCCTTGATAACCATCCACAAAATCCCAAGTATATACGGGACGATTACCTTGGTTGGTGGCTTCTTCCCTAATGGCTGTTTCTACTCGCTCTTCTTCATAGGTGGGAATATAAAGTAGGGGGTAACGGGCACGTAGTAGTAGCTTAAACTCTTCACGGAAGGTCATAGGTAGTTATTAATTATTTAGTTCTTTTTTTATTGTTAAGGTTTGTACCACCTCTCACAACTATTTGGATGGGAGATTGGATATTTTTATCCCACTTTTCTAATTCACATTTTGTACCACAAGATTATCCTCGATGCAGCAGAACCTGAAACTCCTCCTTCCTCCTTCCTTCGTTAAACCACAAGATTATCCTCGATGCAGCAGAGCCTGAAACCCTTCCACTTCATTGGTGCAAGATATGTGCTAACCTACCCAATCCTGTACCTACCGTTGCAGGGATACGGAATTAATCATTTGAGATGTGTAGTTCAGTATAGAAGCTAATAGATAAGTATTATGTCAGGTGATTACCCCCCAGGGAAAATCACGCCTTGAATGAATATTGCATAAACAGCAAATAGGAAACGTATTACTAAATAGAGGGGTTTTGACAACTCTGTGCCCTAGAACCCACATTCCGCACTTCAACCGATTTTTTCGGTAACAATTACCCCCAGTAAAATCAAGCAACAAGTTATTGCAATGCTCCCAGAGGGAGTCCCCCATAGACGGGATAGCGGCTTCTCGTTCCCCCTAAGGTAGAGTAGCGCGATGTTCAACAGGAACCGGAGGCGCTACAGGAACTGACAACTCAAAGCAAGAATCTACAACTAAATAGTCAACAGGAGGAGCATAATGTCTAATCACACCCATAACCAACAATCTCATGTCGTCAAAATTGTTTATGCCAAACAAATCATTAACGGCAGATTAGAACTCATTCCATTTCACTTATATGCTGATGGTACTCTCCACCGTGGTGAATAAGTTTAAATTATGCTACCAAGTACCAGAAAATCCAATACTAAACCTCATCAATCGTTAAACCTGGATTTGGTGAGGTTTAATCCAGAGAATAAATGCCTGGATTATGTAATACTTTACTCAATTCAAACAGTAATATTACCCAGAAAGTTGATTTTTCAAAGCTTCTAAGGAAGCCCAGCGACTATCAGATAGGCGATCGCAATTACTATTAGTCGTTTGAATCCCAGGACAGTTAGTATCGCAAAGCTGACGTTGGGGGATTTCCAAACACATTTGCTCGTATAACCAGACACTGGGTTCAAAATATCCTTGAGGCGATAGGGTTTCAACTAAATCATCCACAGCCACTTCCCTTTCTAGAGGCAGGTCTGTTTCTTCTTCCCTCAGCTCTTCTAGCCAAATAATTTCTGAAGTATTAACCGATAAACGATGGTTGTAACTTTGCAAACAGCGATTACAGGTACAGGTAATAATTGCTTCTGCTTTCCCAGACACTTCTAAGTAATTACCATGATGCTGTATGCGAATCAGACCACGAACTGGTGTTAAAGTTTCCAGATTAGGGAGAAACTCTTGCACCTGAATCTCCTCTGTCCGCTCCGGCGCTTTAGTTAGCTGCGGAATGTAAATTGCGTCCATAGGAATTTTGAGCCATTTTCAGAAAAATTATCCCTAGGAACGGCAAAAATGCTGTTCCCATATCTATAGTCTAACTTTTTTTGCATCGAATTTTATAGAACCTAACCCATAATTGGTAGAAAAATTATGTCAATTTCCCAAGGATTAATATCCTTAACTCCAAATTGATAGAGACGCGAGGAATATCGCGTCTCTTTACAAAAAATCCATCACATTGTGAGTTATGGGTTCAGATGTTGGCATCTACTGACTCTGATGAAGCCAAACGTACTACTAAATGGCGATTGGGTTCCTTACCTTGGCTGAAAGTTTCTAAATCTGTAAAGTCCTGGAATAGACTGTGGATTTGTCGGCGTTCTGCTGAACTTAAGGATTTAATAGTCACTTCTTGACCAGTAGCGCGTACTTGCTCGGCGGCTGATTCTGCCATAGCTAGGATCTCCCCTTGCCTCTTGACACGGTAGCCATCTAATTCGATGGTATAGGAAGCCTGCTCCTCTGGTGACTGATTTAAGTTGAGAATAGAATTAGCTAAATACTGAATAGCATCTAGGACTGAACCACCATGACCAATCAATGTCTGGATTTGTTCTGGTGTCAAATTGGTTTGATCGATTGTCAACCAATAACTATGCTGATCTGGTAATTCATGATTTGTATTTAATTCTACCTGAATATCAACATCATCAGAAATTCCAGATTTATTCAGCAGGGCTTTTAACCACTGCTGACCTCGTTGTATGCGACTATCAGTCATTATCAACCTGTAGCCTTTTTCTTAGAACTTTTTGGCTCAAAAGGTAGGTTCTTTTGGTCTTTCCCTTGAGCCTCTTTTTCCTGGGCATCTACAATCTTTTGCAGTTCTTCCGGCAATGGTTTGCGGGAAAGAATATAAGTTTGTACAGTTTGGAAAATGTTACCAATCACCATATACATCAACACACCCGCTGGTAGGGGAAAGAACAAAAACATTCCCGAAAAAAGAACTGGAGTGATTTTGTTCACAGTATCTTGTTGAGGATTGGCATTGGTGGAATTTTGCCCGGAAAGGATTTGGCTGATGTACAGGGTAACGCCAAACATCAACACCATAGCAACAATATCCCAATGAATGGTGCCGTCCTCATCACTAGCACCAACCCTACCCAAAGCTTCGATGAATAGGAATCCTTTTTCTGCTGCTAATCCAGGAATTTTACCTTGAATGGTGACATCTCCCGGTTGCAATGCCTCGATATTACCATTAGCATCAATATTTATCCTTTCTGCCCCTTTGGTAACTGTCCATTCAGGGGTGAGCTGAGTTTCGGGATGTTCTGCCATCAGCTCGGAAAAAGGTTTTCCTGACTCAGTTTGATACTGAACTTTTGTATTGTCTCCCACTGCTAATTTGTTACCACCAGGAAGAATGGCAGCAACCTTTAGGTGCTCGCCATCGCTAACATATATGTTTTGTGGAGCAGTGGCAAAGGCTTGTGGTTGAATTCTCTCAATTTGTTCGGCAGGTAAGATTTGCAGGTTGACGCTGTAGTTCACACTGGCAAAAGGCGAACCCCGCAAAGTGGCAAATAAAGCTAGCAAAACTGGCATCTGGAACAGCAAGGGTAAACATCCTCCCAAGGGATTACCCAATTCTTTTTGGACGTTAACCATTTCTTCTTGCTGTTTTTGCGGATTGTCCTTATAACGTTCCTTGATTTCTTGCATCCGCTTTTGCATCAAGGGTTGGACAATCCGCATCCGCCGCATATTTTCGATGGAGCCAGCACTCAAAGGATAGAGTGCAAAGCGAATTATCAGTGTCAAAGCTACGATCGCCAATCCATAACTAGGTACAATCCCATAGAACAAGTCTATGATTGGCAACATCACGTTGTTCGAGAGAAAGCCGATACCAAAATCCATTATTCTGAATTCAACCTGAGGTACTGTAAATTAACTGAATCTAATTTATCTAAATCATGGTTTAGATGCGAATCTAGTTAGATTTCGGATAGCCGCACACCATACATGAAAGTTTGTATGTTTAAACTTAACTGATTATCACGCGCCAAATCACCAATATCAACACCCGAAATGGACTCAATTCTTAATCGCACCAATCTTACTCGGATTTTTTGCAGCCATTCTTTCACTGATGTAATCATAAGTTTCCCGAAAATTGGGAATAGCTCGCATTTCTAAACGGCTACCATCTCTGAGAGTCAGCACCATATCCCCCCATAAGCCAATGCCACGGGGAACCTTGGCGATTTTGACGATCTCTGAGTAAATTACGTCACTGCGATCGCGTCCCATCCAACCACCAATTACCGATATGCGGCGATCGGTGATGCGGAAGCGCAGCCACAATGCCCTGACAATTGCACCCACTGTCAATGGTAAACCCACAATTGTGAATCCAATCAGTATACTGAGAATTAAATCTCCAATGTGGGGACCGCCTTCATAATAAACTTCTTCACGAATGCCCATTTAACACCTCAGCTTTTACCAACAACTGCTCTAATTCTTGCAGAAATTGTTGGCTTATGCACTTACATTCTGCTGCGGTTGGCTTGACAATCACCACTAATCGCCATCCTGATGATAAATCTGGCAATAATTTATACAATGCTGCGGAAATCTGACGTTTGAGTTTATTACGCACTACTGCCCGTTTACTCACTTTAGTACTGATAGAGATGCCAATGCGTGTGGGACAATGAGTATTATTTGACACAGCAGCATCCTGAGAAGGAATTTTTGACAATGATGGTCGTAAGGCTCTTAATGTCATATAAGAACCATGGCGACGAAATCCTTCCCGGAAGACTGCCTGGAAATCTTGACGGGATTTGAGCCGATTTGCTTTAGGCAAAGCCACCGTTGATATTCTCTAGTTGTGGTTTTTTAAACGCTAAGACGATGCCGTCCTTTCTTTCTTCTAGCCCTAATCACGTTTCTACCATCTGGTGTCCGCATCCGAGCACGAAAACCAGAAGTTCTTTTTCTTTTGCGACAAGTGCCGCCTAGGGTTCTCTGCATACTGTTTTCCTCTAATCTCAGGTGATTTGTTGATAAAAAGTCACAATCTATAATTGTATCACTTTTTATGCTATAGATAAATGGATTGAAAAAATAACAAATAATTAACTTGAGTGGTCAGTGGTTTATAAGAAAACAGGCTGAAAACCCTTGAGTCTGAGTCTTGTAACTTGGCGAAGAGATTCAGACGTACTTCAGGCAAGGGATGAAAGCCGTTAGAGGCGTTTACGCCTCAGTCAATTTGCAGTAAAATTGAATCTAACAGGAACGGTAATCAACCTGTATAAAAACCCAACTGCCTAAGGGCAATCTGTACCTTGACAATTGAAGATATGGGGTTCTATTTCATAGTTCTAGCTCTT
>JASJDS010000112.1 GCA_030065055.1 Calothrix sp. MO_192.B10 | reverse complement strand
ACATTGGGAGTCACAACAGAACTTTCAGCCCCCAAACTGGTATCAGGAGTGATTTGCGCTCTGGCGGTACTAAGAAAAGTTAGGCATCCTAAAGTAGTTAGGGGCAAGGTGATTAATAATAAAGATTTGTAAGTAGCTTTCATTATCAATTCCCCCATTTCTTAAAACGGACTGTAATTTACTGAGAAATACACCCCTTCTTCCTGTAAAGTTCTATCGCTATTATCCACATCAGTCAGTGGAATCCCGTAGTCGAGGCGAGCGGTAAAATTGTTACCCATCTGCCATTGCAAACCCATCCCCACACCCACTAAGGTATTGGGACTGGGATCGGAATTACCGGAACTATTCCAACCGATGCCGAAATCCACAAAGGGTACAACTTGCAAAACCCCTTGGATATCTTTAGCTCGCAGAACTGGTAGCCTTACTTCTGCGGTGGCAAAAAAGCCATTGTCAGTGAGTAGTGCGTCCTGCCGATAACCCCGGACGCTTTGAAAACCTCCTAAACCAAATTGCTCTAAGGGTACTAAGGCTCTACTGGCAAACTGAATGTCAGAACGCAATACCAGTAAGCTATCCTGAGCTAATCTACGTATATATTGCCCTTGTCCTCGCCAAGCAAAAAACCTGCTGTCGGGAGGGTCATCATTAATAGTCGCATTGAATGCACCCAAACCCACACTAAATTGAGAACGCAGTGCTAAAACATCTTGAGGACTTCTCTGTGTCCATTCTTGGAAAAACCGCAATGCAGATATCCGAGTTTTACCATCATCGTTAGCACCTGCTGACAGTGGAAATCCTTGTCCTAGGAGTTTGGTTTTACTTTCTTGCCGGGAGGCTGTGATCCCCAGAGCAAATTCTTTGGTTGGAGTTTGAAATATTGGCTGGCGGAATCCAAACTCTAGGTAATAAGAATCACCCGTAATATCAATCCGGTCAAAGGGCGGTTCAATCACTTCTGTGTCTGTAAATCCCCCTGCGATGGTCACGGTGCCATTGCGAGGATTAACGGGCAGACTGTAACTGAGGTCAAAGGCGTTACTACCATCGGTGTTAGTGTACTTGAGTGCGATCGCATCACCAAAACCCAATAAATTGCCTTCTTTAATACTCACACCCCTGCGGAAACTACCGACACTAGGAGCGCGACCATTGTCAGCAAAAAATTCGACGTTAAAGGAGTCTGCTTCTTTGACTTTGACTTCTAGTAAACTCAGTCCTGGACGTGGTCCTGCTGATAACTCCGCAGAAATATTTTCAATTAAGGGGTTTAGTTGTAACAGTTGCAGAGATTGCAGCAGGCGTTTTCGATTTAAGGGTTTAGAGGAACCAATGGCAATTCGACTGCGTATATAACCTGGTTTCAGCCGCCGATTTCCTGTGACCTTAATCTCTTCTACAGCTCCTTCCACAATCTGAATCTTCACCACTGCTCCCTCCCTGGGGAATCTTTGGTTAGCAGGTATAACCGCACCGGAGTTGATGTACCCAGCCTGCACATATTTATTAGTAATCACACCCTCCACTTGCAGCAGTTCGGCAAAAGTAATTGATCTATTGGTAAAATTTGCGATCGCTGACTGCAACTGTTCGTCACTAAATGCTGTGTTACCTGCAAACTCGAACTTTGTCACAGTTATTTCTCCTGGTATTTCTGGACGTTGTTGCGAATCAGGAGGTCTGGGTGGAGGTTCATCTAGAGGAGGTTCTGGCGATGGCTGAGGAATTGGAACTGGCTGCGGTGCTGGTGTGGGAGTAATTGGGTTGGGAGGATTATTAGCCTGAGACAGAATTAAATTCGGTGTTTTAGTTATATGATCAGAAGGCTGCATTGGCAATTGAGGAGTCAATACAGAAGATGTAGGTTGGTTTTTGAGTACCGTCTTTTGACTCCTGATTCTCCCTGGTTCATTACCATCGATTTCGGGAGATAAACTTGCAGCCGATGCTGGAGAGCTAAAACAGGAAATTAACACCTCCAATATCAAGAAAGCAGCTAAGTTGAAGTGGAAATATTTGCTGTGCCTAATCCCATTCATTAGTTTGCACTCCTTCCTCACGAAACTTTAGTTTCGATGGCAATGCCAATCAGCTGCTCCACATCTAATAAATGAGAACAACCTCCGCTCATCAATCGCTTCAGGCACTAAATCATTTTATTTTGAAATTTCAATGTGGTTTTACTGGCAAGTAGCAGTTAAGGCAATTGCATCTAAGATATTTTAAATTTTAATCAGCAGAAAATAGTAGATTTACCAAAATAGCCCTACCTCTATGAAAATACATTTTTAGCCAGAATGATTGAAAAATTTATACTTTTTAACCATTTGCTGTAATTACTCTCCAAAAACAAATATAATATCCATATAAACCTCATCCATCTTGAGAACTGGAGTTTTTCCTCTAGGAAATACAAATGGGCATGAAACTGTTAAGAGTTCCCTACCCTCACCCAAAGACTTTTTCAATAAGCCCTATTCACTTAATATCTGTTAACTTTTCGCGGGGATATCCCAATCTAACAGCTTGATTATAGGAATCACGAGCCTCTTGATTTCGTCCTAATTTACCTAAGACATACCCCCGGTTAGCCCATGCAAGGGGATTGTTAGGTTCAATGTCTTTAGCTTTGTCGAAAGCAATTAGTGCTTCATCGTAGCGTTGTAGCTCTAACAGTGCTAATCCTTTACCCAACCAAGCAGGATAAAAATTATTTCTCCGACGAATCGCTTTGTTAAAAGATTGTAAAGCTTCTTCATGCTTATTTAAATTTCGTGCCAGTATCTGTCCTCGATTATACCAAACCAGATAATCTTCTGGACGAATTTCACTAGCTTGATTAAAAACTTCTAAAGCCTCTTGATGTTTGCCGATAATAGTTAGGGTATTGCCTTTACCCATTAAACCTTCATAGAAATTTTTGTGGTATTTGAGGGCTTTTTGATATGATTTGAGAGCATCTTCAGGGCGATTTAATTTCAGTAATACAGAGCCTCTATCAGTCCAACCAATCCAGTCTTTTGGGTTTTTCTTGAGCAAAGCATCATAGGAAGAAACTGCTTCTTCAAAGTATGCTTTTGCAGATTTTTTTGCAGTTTTTGGTTCTTGCAGTTGTTCTACAGCAAGTCCAATGTTGTACCAAATTTTTGGTTCGTCAGGTTCGAGCTGTTTCACCTTAGTAAAATAATCTGATGCTTTTGCATATTCACGCAAACCGAGGTAAGCTATTCCCTTACCACTCAAAGCTTCAGTATTGTCAAGGTCAATTTTCAGCACGCGATCGTAGGTAGTTAATGCTTGTTTATAATTTCCTATTTGATATAAAACCCGACCTTTATTAATTAGAGCTTTTTGGTAATCTGGTTTGAGGTCAATTGCTCTTTCATAATATGCCAAGGCTTTTTCATAGCGATGTCCTGAAGTAAAAAGAGCATCACCTAATCCCTTCCAGGCTCGGGCAGATTTGGGTGTTATCTCCTTCAACTTTTCAAACTTTTGAAAAGCTTTTTCTGGTTTGCGGCGATCTAGAAGACGATTAGCTTCATGCCAATAATATGCAGGTCGAATAAATGGATTAACCAGTTCTATACATACCACTATTGCACCTACTGCTGCAATCAGAGCTGGAATTTGCCAATACTTGATAGTTGGTAAATCTATTGTTCTTCTGTTGTTTTTAGATATTTCAAACTGGTTATCACTGTTTTGAGATATTGATTGTGAGTTTATTCGTGGACTATTGATGGTTTGTGATATCTTAAATCCTTGTTGCTTATTTGTTTGCAAATGAGTGTCAGGTAGTTGAATTTCGGTTCTATATGAATCTGGGAGGAATGCTACGTCGTGGAAAACCTGTTCTACAGATTGGTATCGCTCTTCAGGATTGAGATCAACCATTTTGGTTAAAATCGGGATTAAACCCGGATCTACACCATTCAATATCACATTACCGTTTTGATCCCGTTGCAGTTGTGCTGGATTAATTCCGGTTAAGCATTGGATTGCTGTCATCCCCAAAGCATATATATCACTATTTAGCCTTGGCTTTCCTTCTATTTGTTCTGGAGGAGCATATCCACGACTAAAAATAACTGTGCTATGAAGAGATTGCATCTGTTGATTATACAAATATGCACTGTCTATTTGCTTGACAGACCCAAAATCAATCATGACAAAGTTATTATCTTCATTTCTTTTGATTAAATTTGAAGGCTTGATGTCACGATGAATAATGTTTTGTTCGTGAAGGCATTTTAGTATCCAAAGCACTTGCATCAAAAGTTTTACTACTTCTTGCTTTGACCACTTTCGATTAAGTAAATTGCCTAGGTTTTTACCGTTGATATATTCTTCAATCAGATAATATTTTCCCCCTTCCTCAACATAATTTAAATATTGGGGGATGTGGTGAATTGTTTGTAATCCCTGTAATATAGATGCTTCTCTTTTAAATAATCTTTTTGCTGTTTCAACATCAGCACTGATCGGGTCTAGTTCTTTAACTACACACCGCATTTTTTCTAACCTATCTTCTGCAATATAGGTTATACCAAAGGCTCCTCGCGATAATTCTTGGATAATTTTGTAACGCCCACCTATTAATCTTTCTTTGTGATTTGTCATTTTTATTTAAATTTGTGTATTTTTTTTAATAAAAATGTTAACGAAAAATCAGTTTTTCACTAGGTATGCAAGTAACATAATTCCCCACTTTTTATTATAATAAATATCAGGAGATTATTTATGAGGGAAGAGCAAATATTTACGGTTATTCAGTACATCATATGCTCAATAGCCTAACTAACTTCCTTCTTGGAAGTAGGCGATGATGAATCAGAAAAAATCAAAGCTTTGGCAATTATGCTGGCTAACTACTGTTTTACTGGGCTTGAGTCTACATCAACCTAGTTTGGCACAATTAGCACCACCAAAAAACTCCGTATCTATCCAGGGGTTCACTTATGCTGGTCGCGGTTGTCCCAGGGGTTCGGTAAAGGTAAAATATGGTAGAGATCGTCGTCTTAGTCAGATAACCTTCCAGAAATTCATTGTCGAAGTAGGTAGAAAGAAGACTCAATTTCCCCGTCACTCTTACTGCACAGTTTCCTTCAAACTGAAAGTTCCCCGTGGATGGTCAGTCAGTTGGCAGCAGGTAGAATACGGTGGTTTCGCTAAATTATCTAGCAGGGTTCGCGGACAGCTCAGGACAAGGTACTACATTCCCGGTGCTGGGGAAAAAGATGCATTCCGCATTTATAATTTTCCCCAAAGAAACACATTCAAAAATTATCGAATTGTCCATAAGGGAATCTCTACTGCCTATACGCCTTGCGGAGCTGCTGTGACCATGACTGTAAATGCACGGCTTCGCCTCGTTGGTAGTAGTACTACAGACAATACTCTCACAGTCAAAAATCTGATTATACCTCGCTTTAAATGGAGGCGTTGCTAGAATAAACTGATGCGATAGGGCAAGTAATGTAGTGAGATTCGTTGTTGCTGATTTGACTTTTCACGGGATGTGGAAAAGGCGATTTTAACGTTTTCTCAAGCCCTGATCTTTTCGTTGGCTATTGTCAACCGCTTCGCGGAAGTCAAAAGTCAAAAGTCAAAAGTCAAAAGTATGACCCCATCGATGAATCGAGGGGCTTGAAATAAGGAAAACATTTTTGACTCTCCACGGATGAATCCGGGGGCTTGTATCCAGTTTATTTTTTGGTCATTAGATTTAAGCTATTGATAATAAGTTTGTGAAAAAAGTAACGTATTTTCGTTGGTTCAGGACTTACCGTGAAAAGTCAGGTTGCTGATTTGTCATTTCACATTGGTAAAATATCGCAACATTGGCAGAAGTAAAATCATAATTTCGGTTACATTTTTTCTAGAAAATCTAAGATTATTTAACCTGAGAAAAACTTGTATTCAAATAGAATATACTATAAAAATATAGAACCAATTTGAGATCTATAGCGCCATCTACAAGCCTTTCACTATCTTGGTTTAACCCGTCTTATTATAATTGGCTACGATAAACTAGTGTTTTGAAGCCTAATGATTGTAAGGTTGGTTAAAACGGTTTTCATGAGAGACCGTTTATAAAGTAAATATTAAATCCGTAATTTAGTCTGTACCTAGCTTTATGAACGATTAAATGCACTAAGATTTAGCATCAATCAACGGAAACTAGACTTTTCAGACCTTAATGTTTACTTTATAAATAGCCTCTGAAACCTTTATATTTCAAGCAAAGATACCAAATGGTTTCTATACATTGTTTTGAACAGATGTAGATATACAGCGTTTTTGAGGTAAGTGAGGTACACCAATTTCAGGGATAGTTTTTCAACTTTGAATTTGACTCAGCTGCTGTAACTCATAAACATCTAATCTGCTGTAGGTCTGTGTGTTTTAACAATAGCTAAATAAGGATAGAAATTAATGAAATATTTTCCTCAGAAGATAGTGGTGAGGTTCTGAGGAAGAGGAAGGGTGTTTTATGAATAAAAAATTTCTTAAAGGTTTGCAAGCATCTTTACTGACTTCTTTGATGGCAGTGGGTTTAGGTTTGAGTCTACCTATGGCTAGTAATGCCCAACCTACACCTGCAAGAGGTCAGGTGAAAATCACAGGTTTTACCCACGGTGGCAGAGGTTGCCCACAAGGTTCAGTTGGTTACATCATATCTGACGATCTGAAAACTATCGAACTTCTGTTTGATAAATTTATTGTAGAACTGGATCGCAAACGGACAGAGTTTCCTAGGACCTCTAACTGTGGTGTATCCTTCAAAATGACATATCCTCGTGGTTGGACAGCTAGTTGGCATCGGGTTGAACACCGTGGCTTCGCAGATCTCAGTCAGCTCAAGAGGGGTGGCAAAGGACAATTAAGGGCGCGTTATTATATCCCTGGTGCTGGTGGATTTGATGCAAGACGTCTCTACACCTTCCCAAGGAAAGTATTGGACTATACAATTATCCATGAAGACATAAATACAAAATACGCGCCATGTGGAGAAGTTGGTGTACCAATGACAGTGGATACGCGGCTTCGTCTTGATGGTCCGGTCAAAGGCTATAATACAATTACCGTAGACTCCATTAGTAAAAAAGTTAAAACCATTCTTAACTTGAAATGGAAACGCTGCCCTAGCAATTAGCTAAATTCAATTCATTAGATATCTAGTGAAAAATAATGTAGAGACGTAGCAATACTTCACCAAATTAATTTTGCGGGGTGGACATCCAACCGCCAGGGACTCTAAGTCCCTGGCTAATAGCAAAAGTCCTATAAATAGGACTGATGCAATACCCCTCATAACTAATGTGGTGGAACAATGCTACGTCTCTATCTTGGATATCCCATGATGTCACAATGAAGATAGAAATCATCTTCATTGTGACATCATGTATTTAACTTACCTAGACAGTAATAGCTGGTTAATCGAAATCGGCAGTAAAAAAATATTACTCGATCCCTGGCTGGTTGGACCTTTAACCTTTGCCAATTCAGATTGGTTTTTCAAGGGTTCTCGCCCCCAGGAACGCCCAATCCCAGAGAATGTCGATTTGATTTTATTATCTCAGGGTTTGGAAGACCACGCTCACCCACCCACGTTAAAAAAATTAGATCGCTCCATACCTGTTGTTGCTTCAGCAAATGCGGCTAAGGTAGTCAAGGAACTAGGTTATACCCAAGTAACTACCCTGGCTCACGGGGAAACTTTCTCCTGGGATGAATCTGTGGAAATTACTGCCACTCCCGGCTCTCCCATTGGCCCTACTCTAGTAGAAAATGGATATCTTCTCAAGGAATTGGCAACTGGTTTTACCCTTTACTACGAACCCCACGGCTATCATTCTCCATCCCTAAAAGAATTTGCCCCTGTAGATGTAATTATCACTCCTTTAATTGATTTAGCTCTACCCCTGCTAGGACCATTTATTCGCGGTAGGGAAAAGGCTTTAGAAGTTGCTCAACTCTTACAACCGCAAGTGATGCTCTCTACGGCTGCTGGTGGTGATGTTATTTTTGAAGGTTTGTTAGTATCTTTACTGAAAGCTGTAGGAAGTATTGAGGAATTTCGTGCATTGCTGAAGGAGAAAAATATTTCGACTCAAGTTATGGAACCACAATCTTGGCAGAGGTTTGAAGTCCCATTAGAGAAGCGAGCTTTAGTGATTTAACTAATTCTGCGGAATTCCCCACCGTCTTTTACGGTGTTGATTATATTTTTAGGGTGTGCAATATTATGTCTCTTGAACAACATAGTGCTAAGTACTTTAGGTGTTTAGCCCCTCATGTGTTAAACCTAGTAGTGTTTTGGCACCTTGAGACTATTGCCCTGCATCCCTAAAAATGAATCATGAGCTAACTTATTCATACACGCATAACTCCGGTGCATCACCTGTGCATCAGTACTCCATTGATGCACTTCCCCAACATTTTGTGCCATGAGTTTGTGATTACCTGCTCCTTTTAAATTTATATTTGACGCTCTGCCGAGCCAGAAAAATTAAGTAATAAGTAATATAAACGAAGAATGTTGGGTTTCGTCCCTCAACCCAACCTACAATTTATGCCAATTTTGGGTTTGAAAACACACCCTAGGGCTTAGGAAAGATTTTTAATTACCTCATCTACAAAAACCCGGTTTCAGGGATTCATGGGCGAATATTCGCTCAAAAAGGGCACGGCGTTGATAAATATTTTCACATAGGCAATTATCTTATTGATGCGGTGTTCCGAAAATAAAGGGCACGGCGTTGATAAATATTTTCACATAGGCAATTATCTTATTGATGCGGTGTTCCGAAAATAAAGGGCACGGCGTTGATAAATATTTTCACATAGGCAATTATCTTACTGATGCCGTGCCCCTACGGGAACATTTATTTTTTGTATTTTTGAGATTGCTTCAATGTCTCCTTTACCCAACCTTAAAATGTTCCCTGCTTCCTATTGTCCCTAGATTTTCATCGTTGGTGTATCCTCCTCTCCTTCCACATATTCTGGTAAATCATTGGGGGCGCCACAGGCGGAAATATTACCAGTGAAATTGACATCCGCAGCCAGTTCGGGACGTTCTTGTTTGAGTTGAGCGATTTGTTCGCGGGTGAGAATTTTTGATTCATCAAAGCCTAGTTCAATTTTGGTACTCAAGCCTTTATATTTCACCCGTTTTAAGTTGTAGAATCGCTTGTTGAGGGTGGTGAGGGCAAATGCTTTTAAACAACCCAATAGATACTTGCGTTTAAAGGTATCTTTTTCAAACCAATACTCAATACTTTTACGGAGATAAAACCGGGCATAGTTCCGCAATACTCCCTTAAGGACTTCTTCCCTCTCCATTGCTTCCGGTTTCATAATTGGAGTGACAAAGTTATACTGGGAATAGTCTCTCACTTCTACGCGATCGCCTAAGTCTTCAAATAATTCAGAAAATGGCCAAGGTGTGAACATATTCCAGTTCACCATGTCTGGATTCCAATCTAATGCCATTTTATAGGTTTCTTCGATGGTTTGTGGGGTTTCGTTTTCTAAGCCCATGATAAACTGAGCTTCTGCCAGGATACCGTTTTGTTTTAATAGTTGGACTGCGTGCTTATTCTGTTCGATGGTGGTTTCTTTGCGGAATAGATTTAATTTTAACTGGGCTGCGGCTTCTGTGCCTAAAGATACATGTACTAACCCTGCTTGGCGATAAAATGGTAAGTCTTGCTCATCCCGTAAAATATCCGTGACTCGGGTATTGATTCCCCAATGCACATTTAAATTGCGATCGATTAATTCTTGACATAGTGCCATGAATTTGGGTTTATTAATGGTTGGTTCTTCATCGGCTAAAATGAAAAAGCCTACTTGATGTTCTTTAACTAGGGTTTCAATTTCATCCACAAACCGCTTGGGGTTACAGGAACGATATTTACGCCAGAACTTCCACTGAGAACAAAAACGACAGGTAAATGGGCATCCTCGGGAATAACTAGGGACAGCTACCCGCACATTGAGGGGGGTATAAATATATTTCTTCCAATCTAATAAACTCCAGTCTGGGGTGAGTTTATCTAAGTCTGCAATGGGTGGTTGGGGTGCTGTAGCTATTACCTTGCCATCTTCTAGGAAAGCAATACCGAGAATATTACGACGCTCTGCTATATCTGTACCATTAGCGATCGCTTGTAGTAAATTAACAGTAATCTCTTCTCCTTCTCCCCGAATAATATAATCTACCCAAGGGGCTTCATGGAGTACCTCATTGTACATATAAGTTGGATGAATCCCACCCATAATTGTCTTGGCTTGGGGACATACCTCTTTCACCATTTGCAGGGTTTTTTGGGATTGATAAATCATGGGTGTAATTGCTGTCGCCAGCACCACATCCGGCTGATTTTTGGCAATAATTTCCTTTAAGACATCATCGGGAATATAATCCGTCATGGCATCCACAAAACGGATATTATCAAAACCGGCAGTTTTTAATGCTCCACCCACATAGGGAACCCAACTAGGGGGCCAATTTCCAGCAATTTCCGCCCCACCCGAATGATAATTGGGCTGAATCATCATTATCCGCATAATTTGTCTCCTGATTGATTATTAACTAGTGCTGAGGGGAACAGATCCCCGACTTCTTAAAGAAGTCGGGGATCTAAACATTTGCGACTGATCAAATTGCCTTGGAAAAGGCTCTCATGACCTTTTTTTTGCTATGGGCATCAAAAACTGAGGCAATATTTCTTACTAATAATCTGCCTGCTGGTGTGACTTCAATTCCATTGGAAAATGTTTTAATTAATCCATCCTCTACTAATGGTTGCAGGGCAGATAATTCTGGAGCAAAATATTCCTCAAAATCCGTATCAAAAGCAATATGATATTTATCTTCCACATCAGCAATTGATAATTGAAATTGACACATCAATTCCATAATAATGGCACGACGCAGAATATCATCTCTATTTAAACTCACCCCTTTAGCAATAGGTAAAATCCCGGCATCAATTGCTTGATAATATTCCCTCAGGCGTTTAGTATTTTGCACATACACATCGTGTAACATACTAATGGAAGTTACACCAAAGGCAAATAAATCCGATTCCGGCTGAGTAGTATAGCCTTGGAAATTTCTATGGAGTTCTCCTTCTTGCTGGGCAATGGCAAGTTCGTCATTCGGTTTAGAAAAATGATCCATGCCAATAAAAATATAACCATTGCCAGTTAATTCTTCAATGGTCATTTGGAGAATATCAAGTTTTTCTGATGGCTGGGGTAGGGCTTGTTCGGAAATCTTTTTTTGAATTGGTTTTAACCAAGGTACATAGGCAAAGTTAAATACTGCAATTCTATCGGGATCGAGTTTAATGGTTTTTTGAATTGTATCTGTAAATGTTCGCAAACTCTGAAACGGTAAACCATAAATTAAATCCACATTCACACTCTCAAACCCAGCTTCTCTAATCCAATCCATCACTGCAAATAAACTTGCTTCTGGCTGTACCCGATTAATAGCAGCTTGCACTTGAGGATTAAAATCTTGGATACCAAAACTGATCCGGTTGAATCCTAAATTTTTGAGAAAGAAGAGATAATTTTTATCTACATATCGAGGATTAATTTCAATTGATACTTCCGCATCTGCTGTGATAGCAAAGTGTCGATTAATAATATTCCATAACCTCTCTATCTGGTGTAGATTTAAATAATTCGGAGTACCACCACCCCAATGTAATTGAGTAATTGGTCTTCTAGAATCAATCAGAGAAGCAGTTTGTTGTATTTCCTTTTCTAGATATATTAAATACTTCTCAGCAGCATTTTTGCTTTGGGTAATAATAGTATTGCAACCGCAAAAATAACAGCCAGTTTGACAGAAAGGAATATGACAGTACAAAGATATGGGCGATCGCTTATAATTACCTATAGCAATCCCAGCTCTATAATCTAAATCGCCAAAATTAGTTTTGAACTCCGTGGCGGTGGGATAACTAGTATAACGTGGCACTGGGCGATCGTATTTTTTCAACAAATTCGAGTTGAACTGAACTGTTTGCTGTGAAAGTTTCATGGCTCTGACAATCTAAAATAGGGATTAGGGTGGGAGAATAGGGAAAGAAAAAGAACAAAGTAATAGATAATAGATGTATGCGGTAATTACACACCCATGTAGAATGGGCGATAGCTCGCCCCCTCCGTGATAGTTCGCAACTGATAATTCAGCCAGTATTTCCAATATGTCTAGCTTGAAAATGGTTGTTAGTTGTTAGTTGTTAGTTGTTAGTTGTTAGTTGTTAGTTGTTAGTTGTTAGTTGTTAGTTGTTAGTTGTTAGTTGTTAGTTGTTAGTTGTTAGTTGATGGTTGACAGCTTAGGTGTGAGATTTTCTCATGGGAGACTAGCTTGAAAATAGGGAGTTCGGAGTTCGGAGTTCGGAGTTCGGAGTTCGGAGTTCGGAGTTCAGGAGTAGGGGCGCATTGCGTGCGCCCTTGAGGAGTTGGAACAAAGCTTGAAAATAGGGAGTTCGGAGTTCGGAGTTCAGGAGTAGGGGCGCATTGCGTGCGCCCCGCATTGCGTGCGTCCTTGAAGAGTGAGTCACAAAGCATTTTCATCCTTGGTTGTGTACAAACGTCCATGAGGAACTAATTTGTGTCTGGTGTTAGTTGTGATGGTGAAGAGAAAAAACAACCACACCCCATATCATGTCCAGTTCAAGATTTACCATCGAGACTGCAAGGGAGCAGGGGGAAGGGGGAGAAGGAATTTTAAAATGTTGGCACTGCACCTTGAATCAAAATTAATTTACCAGACTTGATATGCAATCAAAATAGATACTACTTACTCGGCTGCTACCAATTTTACTGATGCATTGCCATCAGCCCTGGCTTGGCGTTGCGGGTATCGCTGTTAGTACTATTAATATTGTGTCGGCTAACAATCAAATTAAACACATCTTCACCAATTGCTGCCTTCACATCCATCTCTAACTCGTGGAAAATATTATGATTGAGTTCAAAGGCATAGTTAGCTTCATCTATCATCCTTTGAGATAAGTCATCCTCCACTGGAAGTGAATCCAAAGCATGACGGTATTTGCCTTTGAAAGCTTTTCTTGCTTCAGCAGTAGGCAGACTCTCAAATTCGTATAGTGCAGTTCCTTTGTCCGGTGGTAACTGGATTGACGAACGAACCATAGCTCTCAAACTCTGACCCCCAGACAAGTCACCCATATAGCGAACATAAGCATGGGCAACCAATAACACCGGTTCAACCTCAGCTACCTCATGAATCCGAGCTACATAAGCATTTGTACTTTGTGAAGGTGCTATTTCCTGTCGCCAATTTTCACCATAATAAAAGGCTAAGTCCTGCTCTAGATTTTGCTGGCGATGCAGTTCTGGAAACCAAATCATACCCACTACAGGATGAGCAATGTGACGCTGAAGCTCAACTTCTAAAGCACTATAGATGAAATACAAGTTAGCTATCAGCGTGCGGAAGGAATGCTTTTCCACTACCCCTTTCAAAAAACATTGCATGAATGCTGTATTTTCCACCACCGTATGGGATTGTTTTGTCCCTTCCCGTAACCTACTTGCTAAATCACTACTCATGCTCCATCCTTATCTTAGTTTCATTCTTCAATGACTGTATATCTATATAGTAGTCAAAATAAACCTAACTTTTCAAAACTTAATCAATCTCCATTTTGTGAAGGAGTAGGGGCGGGGTTTCCCCGCCCGGAGTGGAGGAGTGGAGGAGTAGGGGCGGGGTTTCCCCGCCCGGAGTGGAGGAGTGATGGAGTGATGAATTAAAGATTGTCAACCGTCAACCACCAACTAACAACTAACAACTAACAACTAACAACTATCAACTAAAATATTGCTGATTTTGGAGATCGATCTGTTCTAAAATGCAAAAATTGCAACTTTGGGAATGTTTTTTTAGTTACAAATTATATGAAACGTAGAGAAATTATACATAAAAGTGCGATCGCTACTACCGCCGCCGCCACAACCGTAGCCTGTACCCGTCGAACAACTGCTCCCAATGTGAGGACTGGTTTGCCAACGGTTCGTTGGCGCATGGCAACTAGTTGGCCAACTTCTATAGGTCTTTTCACCGGGCCAGAAATCATTGCCAAACGGGTCAAAGAAATGACTGGGGGACGCTTCACTATTAAACCTTATGCGGGGGGAGAATTAACACCTGCATTGCAAGTATTGGATGCTGTCAGGCAGGGAAAAGTGCAATGTGGTCACACTGCTAGTTATTATTACATTGGTAAGAGTCCTGCCTTAGCTTTTGCTACCTGCGTTCCCTTTGGTTTGAATGCCCAACAACAAAATGCTTGGTTGTATCATGGTGGGGGGCTGGAACTACTTCAAAAACTTTATGGGGACAGATTCAACATCATTAACTTTCCCGCAGGTAACACGGGTACCCAAATGGGGGGTTGGTTCAAGAGAGAAATTAAGTCTGTAGGGGATCTCAAAGGGTTAAAAATGCGGATTCCTGGATTGGGGGGTCAAGTGATGTCTCGCTTGGGTGTAAACGTCCAAGTCTTACCCGCTAGTGATATCTATTTATCATTGGAGAGGGGAGCCATTGATGCGGCTGAGTGGATTGGACCCTATGATGATGAGAAGTTGGGTTTAAATAAAGCCGCACCATTTTATTATTATCCTGGTTGGTGGGAAGGAGGCCCTACCCTAGATGCATTAGTTAATCGCAGGGCTTGGGATAAGTTACCCAAGGAATACCAGGAAATTTTCAAAGCAGCTGCCTATGAAGCTAATATTAATATGCTCAGTCAGTATGATGCTTTAAATAGTGAAGCATTGGCAAAAATAGTTGCTGGTGGTACTAAGTTAACTGCCTATACTCAAGATATTATGCAAGCAGGTCAAAAAGCGACCTTGGAGATATTTGAGGAGAACGCCAGTAAGGATGCAGAGTTTAAGCAGATATACGAACAGTGGAAAGGGTTTAGGGAAAAAATATACAACTGGAATCGGGTGAATGAACTCAGCTTTGCCAATTTTGTCACCACAGATTGGGCATAGTAGGGTAGACGCAAAGGTTATAGAGTTATTTTATTATGGGCTTACTCCCGGACTTGATATGATTTCTATACATATAGCGTTTTTCAGTTGAGTGAAGTACACAATCAAACCTCAACCGGGCTAAAGCCACCCTTCTCCCTTGTCTCCCCCATCCTTTAAGGACGTGGGTAAAGCATAGTCCTTAATAAGGGGAGGGGAAAGGAGTGAGGTAAGCATATGTATTGCATCCAAATGAAAAATGTTATATACTTACACTATACATAGGACTCATTTGATTTTTGAAAAACACGTAGGGTGTGTTGTACTCCGTAACAACACACCCTCTTTTTGGGAATTACACCATGTGCGGATGAATACTGAGATGTGATACATTTGTATTAGCGATCGCATCTTGATATATCTGCAAATAAAAATCTCAAACCTTAACCCATCCCTTTTCCCGATAATGCCTTGCGCTTCAACACAACTACACGAGGGCGTGCTCTTTGACTGAATGAAAAGCCTAAACCCTCACGAAATATTTCTGGGATATAAAAGCGGGCTGCATCTTCCTTCTGTTTATCTTCATAAATAACTCCCATTCCTTCTAACATTGTTACTGTTTCTCGATTCATTTCAAAATCTTCTACAGCAAAGGGTATTTTGCGTTCATTAGGATGATATCCAGCCAGTTTTTCAACCCAGATTTTGAAAGCTGGATATTCTTCTTGTGCTTCTTCAACTTTCTTTTGACTACAGGGTTCCAAAGCTCGACGGATAGCTTTAGGAGGTAGCAATCGACTTGCAGACCATTTTTCAAATTGCAATTCTTTAGATTTATCTACTGTAATTGCTGCTGCATGATACAAAAAACGAACAATATCTCTTGCTTGCAATCTACCATTAAAATCTGTCAAAGCAGCAAATATCCAAGAACATGTGTAACCTTCTTTAGATTTATCTGAACCTAACTTCTTACCCCAAAGCTCTTTTAGTCTATCTTCAAGCTCCTCTCTACTCAAACTATCTATATTCTCTACTGTTTGTGCTCTTATGATCTGAGACTGTTTACAGATCCAAAATACTAATCTCAGAAATGAATCTTGATCCCAAGATAAATCATAAGGACGATATAAACTTTCAAATTGTTTTAAATTTTGAGTAATTGTATAACGCAGAAAATCGCGACGCAGGAAAATGATTAACCCTATATTAGATTGTCTAATTTCCGAAAGCTTCTTAGGCAAATCATCAATTAAAGCTTTTAAAGCAGTCTTTTCTTTCTCATCAGATGCAATATTTGGAAAAATATCTTCTAATCCATCAAACAAAAATATAATACGTAATCCTTTATTTTTTAATTCATTATTGAGGCTGTCCAAAATCTTGGAATTATTGGTCTCAAGATTAATACCTATGGCTTTAGCCATTTGACTAATCCAGAATTTTGTCCATTCTGGTTCACTCCAATCTTGAGATGTAATTGCTTGTTTAATTCTATCTCGATACTCTGAAGGTCGGAAATCAGAAACGCTATTACCTAAAGTACTTATAACTTCTTGTCTGGCTTCGTTAATAATAGTTGTTGCATTATCTTTAACGTTGCTAGACTCTAGGAAGGGAAAAATATGAGTTTTGGTTTGTGGTGTTTCTTCATGAGTTATAGTATTGATATGCTTTAAAAAATTTTCCCAATATTTAAAACGAGATAACTGTATATAGTTAAAAGTTTTTCCTGCTCCCTTGGCTCCAATTGATACTATATGGGGTAATTCATCTAAAAAATGAGTTGCTAAATTTTTTAATGGTTCTGTTACTAGTAAATCTTCCCCTCGCCCTTGTTCTGCATACTCGTACTGCTGACATAAATCTCTCAGTTTACACACCTCGTCAAGTAGTTGGTTTTCTGCCGTATTGCTTGGCAGTGATTCTTGTTGTGCAAGAATTCCTAACTGTTCTTCTGCCCACTCCCTTGCTACTTTCATGACTGTAGTTTGGCTGAGTTTTAAGCGTGCATCTTCCCAGTTTGTTATGTATAGTAATTCTTGAGCAAAATCAGTTTCTTTGATTTGCAATCTTGTGGAATATAGGTTCTCTTCTTCTGGTTGTAAATAAGTAGACTGAAATTGTACCAGTATATTTTCAAAATCTGGTAATGACTTCAGCTCTGGTGTTAACATACTAATGATTAAAGACGGATCATAATAGTTTTCAGTATTTACTTTTTCTTCTTGTACAACAACTCGACCAATTTGTTCGAGAACCAGACTAGTACCAATAACAGATTGCTCATTAATTGTTGTGACTAGAAACCGCTCAATTCTGGGATCGAAAATTATCGGACTAGATATTTCACTCAAACCTGCTCGCAAATCAATTAATACATAATCTGCACCAAGAGCCTTTCCTAAACTATGAATAGCATTACCACATTCCCAAGTTCCATCTGGACTTCTAACTAAATGTTCAGGCAGGATGGGTGTGTCTAGTAACTGCTCATCATTAATACAAGCGGGTAGAAAATAAATGGTTGAATTACCTTCATACTTAGGTGATTTTTTAACTTCCCTGGCAAATAAGTCAAGAGTTTGTTCTCTTTCCATAGGTGAGTAGTGGTATACTTCCAGAAAGTCAATAAAACAAACTGATGGTTGTTGCTTTTCTGCACGATTCCAGTAGGTAAGACCAGGAGCTTCTAAATCAGCATCAATAACTAATATATTTATAGGTTTCTTTACTTCCTTAGCTCTATCTAATAAAGCAAAAATATGGGCTGCTAAATGTAGTGTTCTCCCCACACCACCTTTGAAGGAATAAAAGGCTATTAAGCTAGGATTTTCAGTATATGCCTCTGGCAGTTTTACGATATTTGGTATTTGTTTTTCTTCTTCTGATTCACTCTCTACATAAACAATTTCTTCCCAAAAAGGACGCACATTAATATCCTTTATACAAGGCTGATCTTCAGTGATAAACTCCACTGGTAATGTTGCATTATCATCAAGACCAAAATTGATGATTGATTTGTCTTCCTGATACCAGTCCTTAAACCATTCTTTTAAAGCATTAGCAGCATTGTCTTTATTTTCTTCTCCGGAAATACCAATTTCCAAAGCATCGGAGAAACAGCGAATCCTTACCACTCCCTCTGGGAGTTCGCTACCATACTTAGTTTCACGACTAATAATTCTTCTGACATCCAGCCATGTTAATATTTTCATAAATATTATAGTCTTCTAAGTTCTCCATCAATCCATTGTACAATTTCTAATAATTTCTTCTCTAAATCCTCGTCCGTTGTACCTGCTAATGAACAAAATCCACCATAACGCCACATCTGGTTTATATCACCAGGGGTAAATTTTCTTTCATCATTACCATTCTTGGCTTTTATTGGTTTCATAGATAATTGTGCTGGTAATCTCAAGCCCCCTTGCACACCTAAACAATCTAATAGTTTATTGACATTATGTTGGCATTCAGAAATTTCTTGGCATACATCAGAACGCCTTTTTCCTTGTCTCCTCATTAAAATTGCTTTCAAACCACATTCAACTGCATAAAATAACAGTAACCGATGAGCATTAGTCCGTGGGTTACTATCTGAAGCCAATTTGTTTTCGCGCCAAGCCCTCTCTATTTCTCTATCTGTGAACGGAATTACCATTACACTATTTTTAGTCTGAGTTGCTACGAAGGAACTTAGACATATTACGTCATAATTGCTCCACCCATTAACCGCTCATACCGATATTTCAACTCTTCTTTCATTAAATCCCAACGCCCCAAAGTAGCAATCACAGTAGGTTGGGTGGAGTATAGCGCAACCCAACACAATATAGTTATGTGTGGTAACTAACAAATCATTTTCTTGTAAATAAAAACTCCTTATTCTCTCTGCGCCTCTGCGCCTCTGCGTGAGCTTTAGTAGATAAGTGTTCAAGCGAACATGATATAACTGAGTTTATAATCCACAACTTGCTATAGAAAAAGCGATCGCCATCTATCATGTCATAATTGCTCCACCCATTAACCGCTCATACCGATATTTCAATTCCTCTTTCATTAAATGCCAACGCCCCAAAGTGGCATCCATTTCTATCACTTTCTCCGCTGCTTGTCGCGCCAGAATTAAAATTTCTTCATCTTCTACCAAACTTGCCAAAGTAAAATCAGGCACTCCCGATTGCCTAGTTCCCAGTACTTGCCCTGGCCCGCGAAAACGCATATCCATCTCCGAGATAAAAAAGCCATCCTGGGACTGCTCCAATACTTTCAGCCGTTGTTGAGCATCAGGACTTTTAGAACTACTCATCAACAAACAGTAAGACTGGGCTGCTCCCCGTCCTACCCGTCCCCGCAATTGATGTAATTGCGACAAGCCAAATCTTTCCGCATTTTCTATTAACATCACCGTAGCATTAGGTACATCCACGCCCACCTCTACCACCGTAGTTGAGACCAAAATCTGAGTGTGATTGTCCCGGAATCTACTAATAGCTTCGTCCTTCTCCGTCGAAGTCATGCGCCCATGCAATAATCCCACCTGAAATTCAGGGAATATACTATCCTGTAACTTTTGATGCTCCTCCACGGCCGATCGCAGGTCTAATTTTTCTGATTCTTCCACCAAGGGCAACACTATATATATCTGTCGTCCTTGGGCAATTTCCCGCCGCATCAAGTCGTAGGCATGGGTGCGTTGCTGTCCTGATAAAACGGTGGTTTGAATTGCCTGTCTTCCCGGTGGTAATTCGTCAATCTGACTCACATCTAAATCCCCGTGGATTGTCAGTGCCAGGGTGCGGGGGATGGGGGTAGCAGTCATGGTTAAGACATGGGGGCGCTCGCCTTTTTGTTGCAGTTTTGCCCGTTGTTCTACCCCAAAGCGGTGTTGCTCGTCAATTACCACTAAACCCAATTGCCGAAAGTTTACGGGGTCTTGAATTAAGGCATGGGTTCCCACTAACAAAGGTAATTCACCGGTTTCTAACTGGGAATGAATTTGTCTTCTTTTAGCCGTTCTAGTGGAACCTGTCAGTAATTCTACGGGTAAATGCAACAGGTTAAACCAACTGACCAACTTGCGGTAATGCTGTTCCGCTAATACCTCCGTGGGAGCCATCAATGCAGCCTGATATCCAGATTGGAGAGCGGCTAAAATGGCAATTACCGCCACCACGGTTTTCCCTGAACCCACATCCCCCTGTACCAGGCGGTTCATGGGTGTAGGTTGTTGTAAGTCATTGAGAATATCATTAACCACCCTTTGTTGAGCATTAGTAAGTTGAAAGGGTAAAATCTGATGGAATGATTCTATCAGTTGGCCACGGGGAGCGAGGATAGCAGTGGTTTGAAGTTGCTTTGCTTGCTGCTGGCGTTGTAGCAAACCAATTTGCAGATAGAAGAACTCATCAAACACCAGTCGCCGCCGAGCTTGTTGTAGGGTATCACTATCTGGGGGAAAATGGATATTTGCGATCGCATCTTTCAATTCCATTAACCCATACTTCTGTCTTAAACCACTGGGAAGGGGATCTTTGAGATGGGTAGCGGCTGGTAAGGCTGCAATTACCGCCTGTCGCACCATATTCGCCACAATTCCCTCTGTGAGGGCATAAATTGGTACTACCCGCCCAATGATTAAAGAATCAATCTTATCCCCAGGATCGGCTAATACTTCCAATTCCGGGTCATCCAGAGTCAACCCATATTTAGTTTGTTTGACCAACCCACAGGCCGCTACCATACTACCAGCCGGATAGCGACGCTTTAAACTTTCTTGCCAACCCCTATTAGTAAAACGCGCTCCAGCAAAAAAGCGACTGATTTTCAACTGTCCAGTATTATCCCGCACCCATATCTCAAAAATCATTAACTTTTTATTGCGGGGACTGACATAACAATTACACCGCTTGACCTTTGCCACAATTGTTACCGTCTCACCGGCTTCTAAATCCCGGATATTTGCTTGACGGGCATAATCAATGTGGTCGCGGGGGTAATAAAATAATAAATCCCGCACCGTATATAAACCCAGACGCGCCAACTTATCCGCCTTTCTCGGTCCAATTTCAGCTAAATCACTGAGTTTCTGCTCTAATCTGGGAGCCAGCCTGCGACTTACCTCCCCCACAATGGGAGTTGTGGGATTTTGGATTTTGGATTGATAATTTTGTGCAGAATATCCCCCCCCATCTCCCTCACTCCTTCCCTCCTTCACTCCCTCACTCCCTGACAGGGATTGTAGTTGGTAAAGATATCTGCGAGTTTGGGCAATTAAATGTTGCCTATCTTCAAGTTCCAACTGGGGATAGTTAGCAAATTGAGCCGCCAATTCTTGCCAGCGCAGACGCTCATTCCTGGGCAATGCCTGGGGGAATTTACCGAAACTGAGGGTCAGAAATTCACTAAAACGGTATTGCCTACCCATCAAATCGGTAAAACCCTGTTCTGCTTCTACTGCCAAGGCCTTTTGTAATCGCGACCAATCTGGTATGTCATTTATCATTGGTCATACAATTTTAGATTTTAGATTTTAGATTTTAGATTGGAATGGCGCGAAGATAAGCTTAAACCCTTACATTAACTAGTTTCTAGGCTATGCCTGGAAACCCATTAGGGGAGGCTCTGCCTCCTGTTAAGTCTGGAGGCAGAGCCTCCCCAAAATGCATCTACTTGGTAGAACCTTGTAATGAGAGTCTGGAAAGCTAGATTTAACAAGGTTTTTCCCTTAACTTAGTGCCATTCGATTATAGATTGCTTAGGTGTAGAGTATCCAGGGTCTTGTAATAATGAGATAGTTTGTACATTTCATTTCTTCTGTGGATGAATCTAGGGGAACCTGTACCTAAATGAATTACGAATTACGAATTACGAATTACGAATTACGAATTACGAATTACGAATTATTCTTCATACCAACTTGCCCGCCATGCAGCTTCAGCTTCTGCAATAGAAAGCTCTCGCTGCTTGTGTTGATATTGTCGCCCCAACTTATGCAATCGACCCAGAATTTGGCGAATCTGCTTGCGTAGGGACGAAAGTTTGGAGTCAGCAAACTCAATCTCTCCTAACCTTAAATTAACTGCCATAATTTGAGTCAAACCCGACTCCTCTGAATCCTCCTCATTTTCCACTTCAATGACCAAATTTAAGATATTGGGCGGCCCCGGCATCATTTCCCCAGAAGTTTCCGATGCGATCGCAGCAGCTTCTAAAATGGGTTGTGGTAGTTTACTGGGCAGAATATCAGCATTTTTCAACAAATTATTGACTTCACTAGAAATGTGTTTCAGGTTAGCTAAAATTCTGGCCTCTGTTTGTTGCTGCCATTTCAGTAATTCTACAGGGTTAGAAGTATCAGGAGAATAGGTTTTCAAAGATAACAAGTTTAAAGGCAAAGGAATTTTTTGATAATTCATCCCTTGTTCCTGGTCTGGTGATTCTGCCTGGGGCACCTCTGGCTCTAGTTCCTCCTCCTCTTCCATCATCTCCTTTTCCGTTTCCTCCTCCTCTTGACTGGCTCGTATTTCTAATTGCTGCAAATACTTGAGTAGTATATCCCTTTGTTCGGCATCATCTACTTCCATTTGTGCGTTATCAGTGAGGGATATCAGCTTTTCTGCTGCCTTTTGACTTGCTTTGCGAATCCCTTGTTGTAATTTTTGCCGCTGACTCAGGGATAATTGGAGAAACTTACTCGGATATCCTTGGGTACACAGATAATAACTTGCCAAAATCAACTGCTGCCGCATCACTGGCGCCAAGGTATGTAAATATGAACTATAGGCAGCTTGTAACTCCTTAGCAATCCCCGCGATCGCCTCTGACAAAGCTGCTATATCCTTCTCTATATGCTCGATTGCTCTCGCCATACGCTAACTCTTGCCCATCTAAACCCAATAATAATACAAATGTACCTATATATGAAAAACAGGTCAGCTATTTCTGGCTTGACCTGTTGGAGAAATAGTTATGAATTTCAAATTAGGAGCTACCAGTGGTAAAAATTAATTCACTTGTTTGTAGCTCACAATTGTAAGCTCAAAACGAGATTACTTACCACCCGTTTGTGCTGCAACCTCATCAGCAAAGCTGACTTCTTCTTTTTCAATCCCTTCACCGAGGATAAAGCGGACAAAGCGGCGGATTTGGATATTTTCACCTAATTGAGCGATCGCTTGCTTCACTAATTCTTCAATAGTAATACTTTGATCGCGGATATAAGGCTGATCCACCAAAGATAGCTCTTTGAGACGCTTGTCAATTCGTCCTTGAACGATTTTTTCCTTCACATTGTCTGGTTTATTAGCCAAATCATCCCGTCCCATTTCAATGTCCTTTTCCTTCTGGACAATCTCAGCTGGGATATCATCGACTTTGACATACTCCACATTGGGACAAGCTGCGATTTGCATGGCGATATTCCGCACCAGAGTTTGAAACTCTTCACGACGACCAACAAAGTCAGTCTCACAGTTTACTTCTACTAGTACGCCAACTCTACCACCAGTATGGATATAGCTGCCAACTAGTCCTTCCGCCGCCACTCGATCTGCTTTTTTCCCAGCTTTGGCAATACCTTTCTTGCGTAGCCAATCTTCGGCCTTCGCTATATCACCATCATTTTCTTTCAGTGCCTTTTTGCAATCCATCATGCCGGCACCAGTTTTTTTGCGTAGCTCTTGGACGAGTTTTGCAGATATTTCCGCCATGTTGCCTCAATTTTTAGTTCAATGATAATTCAGAAGTTCATTTAAGCAGGGAAAACCTGCCCACTTGTAAGTATTTCTATCTTACTTGGGGCTGGTTAACAAATAAGAAAAGAATGTGAAGTATGAATCAGGGACTGCCTTCTGCCTCCTGCTTAATTTATTCCTCTCCTTCGTCATCACCACCCATATCAGCAGCGACTTCCTCATCTTCTTCTTCGTAATCGAAATCTTCCTCTGCGCCTTCGTAATCGAATTCTTCCTCTTCTACCAATTGACCGTGACGACCTTCATAAATCGCATCAGCCAGTTTACCAACAATTAACTTAATTGAGCGAATCGCATCATCATTGGCAGGGATGGGAATATCTACCACACTGGGGTCGCAGTTAGTATCCAACATAGATACAATGGGGAGTTTTAATTTCTGGCACTCTTGCACAGCATTATATTCCCGGCGTTGATCCACAATAATGACAACATCGGGGATTTTCCGCATAGTTTTAATTCCACCCAAGTACTTCCGTAGTTTTGCTAACTCCCGGCGTAACATGGAGGCTTCTTTTTTAGGTAGTAAATCTAGAGCGCCACTTTCTTCCCGGCGTTCCAAATCCTTTAAACGGTCTACCCGAGTTTTAATTGTGGACCAGTTGGTGAGCATTCCACCCAACCAACGCTGGTTAATATAATGGGAACCACAACGGGCTGCTTCCTGGGCAATAATACCTGCTGCTTGTCTCTTGGTGCCTACAAACAAGAACTTCTTGCCTTGTTCAGCTTGCGATCGCATATAAGCATATGCTTCTTCCATCAACTGAGCAGTTTGCACCAAGTCAATGATATGTACCCCATTGCGGGCAGTATAAATATACTGAGACATCTTTGGGTTCCAGCGGCGGGTTTGATGCCCAAAGTGAACCCCTGACTCCATCATTTGAGCCAATGATACTACTGGCATATTTCGTTTTAACTCCTATTCGGGTTTAACCTCCATCCAGGTGGATCTCCAAAAGCAGGAAACACCCGAATCCCTGGATGTGCGAGATTTAATCAACCCTATCAGGTTAGCATATTTGCCCAAGCTATGACGCAGAATAGGGGGAGTTTGGGGTGCTTGTCACCCCGTGAAGGGGAGCATCCCAAATGTTTAAATTTGTAGTGCGGGCCGGAAAGCCCGCTTTGTATGCAAAGGGAGCTTTCCGGCTCCCACTACCGCATATTTTTGAAAAATTGGGATGCTCCTGATAAAAGGGAAAAAACGATTAACTACCAGGTAAATTATCTGGATCAATACCGAGGGAGCGTAAATGCTGAGCCAAATTTTCTGCTTTTTCTTCTGCCATCAAATATCTATTTCTTTTCTCGTCATACCAAGATAAAAATTCCTGTTCAATACCACCTATAATTCCTTGATGTCGTCCAATCCCTAAACCAACTTCTGGCATCCATAATGGCTCGCCAATTTGCAGTTGATAGCTTTTATCTACCAATTTATAAACTTCAAATGGTTGATGGCGATCGCGTTGCCAATATTCAGGATTATAGATAATGTAATAAATTACCCCCAACTGGCGATATATTTCTAATTTTTCGTCGTACTCACCCCCTGGAGAGTGAGATACAATTTCTAACACTAATATGGGCACTACATCATTTTCTTCCCATACTGCATAACTTCTGCGAGATTTCCCACCTTTTTTGCGATCGACTCCTAAACTCAAAAACCCATCTGGAACAACAGGCACTCTAGGATTAACCCCTGTTGTGTGGTAAACTGCCATATCTACACCAAAAAACCAATCCCTGCGGTTTGTCCAAATTGAATTTAGTAGGAATAATAGAATATTGGGCAGAAAATTTTGATCTTCATTATCCACAGGTATATCGTCTGAACAGGCTAATTCTTCGGTGCTGGGTAACATCACCAGGTTCAAGTTTTCTGGCACCATAGCTGACACAAAGCGATGGGGTTATGCCTATAATTATACAGTCCCGCAAAAGTATTATCAAAGCATATGTAGGGGCACGGCATCTACAATCTATTGGATTCAGAGAATAATCTTACCCACGCCGTGCCCTGACCCGTGGTTCTTTGCACCCACACCATACCCTGATGTAGATCAAGCATCCCACAAAAAATATAGCACTACGAAATTAGGGCATCATTGAACGCAACAAACCCATGAGCAGCCCACTTTTGACTTGCGCTTGGAATATACTACTTGATTAAATAGTAAGTTTTCTGTATGATAGATAAATAGGTTATCTAATCCAGCACCTCAAAAAAAATTTTCCGCGCTTCGCGCGAGGAAAGGGAAAAGTTAAAAAGTGTAAAGGGCAAAAGGGTTAAAGTGCAAAGGGCTATTGAAGAGTCCTGGGCGAGAGACCAACACAGACAACCCGCAACCCGACAACACCGTCACCGCCGTCCGGGTAGTTGTCGGCACGGTAGGCAGAGCGGCAATCTAGAGGATGGTTGCCCCACGAATCACCCCGCAGCACTCGACGATAATTATTCTCATTATCAACCCAGGCACGACCATCCGTTATTGGCTTTGCCTTATAGCTATCATGCCAAGTATCTTGACACCATTCCCACACATTTCCATGCATATCATACAACCCAAAAGCATTCGCGGGGAAACTGCCAACCTCTATGGTTTGTTTTCGATACTGACCCTTGGGTGCAGAACCATAGGTGTAATTCCCATCATAGTTCACTAGGTCAGTGGTAATTGTTTCACCAAAGTAGAATGGCGTTGTCGTTCCAGCCCGACAAGCATATTCCCATTCTGCCTCACTGGGTAAGCGATAGGTTTTTCCAGTCCTGTTTGAAATTCTATCACAAAACTCCACAGCATCATACCAGCTTACACATTCAACAGGTCTTTTTTTGCCTTTGAAGTATGAGGGATTTTTACCCATAATTGCTTGATACTGTTCATGGGTAACTGGGAATTTACCCATAAAGAAGGGTTGAATAGTGACGTTGTGTCGTGGTCCTTCTGTATCCATTCGTCCTAGCTCATTTTCTGGGGAACCCATGATAAAATTCCCACCAGGAATCGCCACCATTTCCAATATCACACCATTACCTAAATCTTCTTTAAAAGACTTCCCTCGTCCGCCGCTGCGGTGAATTTGATGATTTTTCCCTAGGGTGGCTGTCTCGAACTCAAAAGGCTGGGTTTGAATAATAGATGGTGGTTTTATTCCTGGTTCCCCTGGCGGCTTCTTTCCAGTAATACCCCAAATCAACTGCACCATAGGGTTGGGATCTAACTGCCGAAAGTCAACCCACATATGACCTTGGAGAAAGATTGGCAGTTGGGGTTGCTGGGGTGCATCGGCAAGCAACACAGGAATAACAGGACATCTTTGCTTGACAAATCGACGCAGAAAAGCTTCTATTTCTAGTTCTTGCCAAGGACCTAAACCACTGCTACCGACAAAAACGGCCGCTGATTTAACACTCCTTGCGGGAAGTCCCCCGGTGGAGTCTTCGGAACCGGGGGATGAGAGCAAGGGCAGAGACTTGAACTCATAACGAATATATGGGAAAATACTTATTGGTCGCTGACCCTCCCGACTGACTAAGAGGCCACCCTTTGGGTATAAAGTATGTACTCGGCAGAGTTCGGGGAAGGAACACGGTCACTGGCAGGCTATAGCCGTAAGGAATAACACCAAACTGTGTTGTGCGGAAAATCATCAAACTGCCTTTGCTAGCCCTACGGCTGCGCGGGTTCCCCCACCAAGGGGATAAAGGCAGAAATGCCAGAGACGCTGTGTAAGACCATTATCGGGTTGAGTCCCGAATACCTCTGGGGTATTCCCAACGTGGCAACGGCGAGTGAGACGCGAAGCCCCAGACGTAGCGTAAGCACAGTCTGCGGGTACTTCACTATACTCTATCTGTGTTTCTAGCTCTCGTTGCCAAGGGAAGCCTGGACGTAATTCCCACTTATCTAGCCAAGGTGTAATTCCTTGTTTCTGTAATTCTTTGGCAATTTTTTCAACTTCAGGTTTATCCTGGCTATTGTGGCAAAGAAACACATCAAACTCACTCATCTATCTACAGCCTTCTCCCAACTACATCTCCACACCAGCAATTTGAACTGACCCATGAACATATTATGACAAATTATACCCTCTCCTTTGTAAGGAGAGGGTAACCCAAGTGGGTGAGGTTTGATAAGTATTCATCCGCACATAATATAAACCAATACGGTTCAGTTAAGAAAAATAGTAGGTTGGGGAGCCACTGCGGTGGACGGGTTCCCCGGCATATAGTAAGTGGCGTTGGAACGAAGTGAAACCCAACAATCATGTTGACAGTGTTGGGTTTCGTCCCTCAAACGCCACTTCTCTCAACGCGGGGCTCGCGTAGCGTATCCGCAGGATTCACCCGCGCACAAGAGTGGCTCCCCAACCTACGCCAGTTTTAATTTTCAGGCTTAACTGAACGGTATTGTGATATAAACCACATCTACTTTGAAACCCATAGTTTTTGTTTACCAATATTCAATCGGGTGAGGTGGGCACGGCATCAGTCAGCTTACAACCTATGGAAGAGTATTGTGGATGCCGTGCCCCTACAGGATAATTGATTTTTTGGTATTCCCGTTGAACGGAAAACTCCAGTTATGAAGACGGATGAGCTTTAACACTCCTTGCGGGAAGTCCCCCGGTGGAGTCTTCGGAACCGGGGGATGAAAGCAAGGGCAGAGACTTGAACTTATAACGAATATATGGTCAGATAATTCTGGTCGCTGACCCACCTGACTGACTAAGAGGC
>JASJDS010000283.1 GCA_030065055.1 Calothrix sp. MO_192.B10 | reverse complement strand
GTCCGAAAGTAGGAAATGTCATAAGTCCTCAGAGCAGATGTCCGATAAAAGGCTACCCACTAACCAGATAGCCAATAAGGGTGAAAAGTTAGATGGTAATGCCTGAATCTCAGCGTCTTCAGACCTGAGAGTGGCTCAATTACCAACTTACCTACAAGCAACTGAAAAAGAAAGTATAGTCATCACCCAAGATGGACAACCCGTTGGTATCTTGATTGGGTTAGAAGACAATGAAGACTGGTGGGAAGAATTGTTAGTGCGAGATCCACGCTTTCATACAGAAGTCGCCCAAGCTCGCCAGAGTTTGAAATCAGGTCAAGCTATTAGTATCGAGGAACTGAAAGCAAAGTATGGGGGTTAAATTCTGTTTATCAAGTAGGTATAATAATCTGCGATCGCGTTTGTAATCTTTGACAAATGATTCAGATGATTTGCGATCGCGTTAGCGGCTCCTATGGAGCATCGCTCTTATTTTTTCATGTAATTCCTAATCGTTTTCTAGCTTCCTCAAGAGATAACCGCTTAGTAGAGCGAGAACGCTGGGCGAGAAAATCCATAAATTCCTGATTATGGCGCAGTTCTTCTACTTCAGCAGCAAAATCATCTACAACAGCAAGAACAAATTCCGTACCATCAGACTTTTGAAGGATAACAGTATCTTGTTCTGCCAGTTCAAGTAACTCCATCACTGTTAAATTAGACTGAGCCAGTTCAATCGTTTTCATAAATTGACTTCCTTACCTCGAATGTAGAGTTTATTATGCTCTTTGTGCCCCACCGCAACCACGCTAACTACTACTGTTTCCTCAATTACATCATAAAAAATTCGATATATTCCGACCCTTAACTCCCAATTAAACTGAGAATCAACTCGAAGAGGCTTACGGTTTCTAGTTTCCTGCAAAGGTTGATTAACCAGTTGGCGTTCAATTGCATCGAGAATAGTAACCTGTGCAGCTTTATCGAAGTACTTCAAATCTTCGATCGCTTCTTCAGTAATTTCAATTGTGAACTTCATTGTAATTACCATTTTACCTGCTTGTAAAAGCAGGTCTACGGAATTAGTAGCGTTTGGTATTGTAGTAGAGGATCGTAGTTTGGACAGAAAGAGAAGGTAACGTAATCCGGATTATATCAGCATGAAAGGCAAATCGATATGAGCGGCAAAGATTTGAACAATACCTCGCGCACTAATTGGGAAGCACTGGAATCGATGTCTGATGAAGAAATTGATTATTCAGATATCCCACCTTTGACGGATGATTTTTTTGAGGGAGCGATACTGCGAATTCCTACAACTCAAGCACATAATCTGGTTGAGATCGATCCAGATGTTATATCATGGTTTCAGGCACAAGGTACAGAGTACAAACAACTCATCAATAATGTTTTGCGCCGCTACATGGAAAATGGTGAGGATACGAAGTTAGCATAAATTTCAAAATTATCCTCCCCAAAGCTAGACACAACCCGACTCATATGATATATTTATAAATCGGTAGGACATGGCTCAGTAGCTCAGTTGGTTAGAGTAGGGGACTCATAAGCCCTTGGTCGTCAGTTCGAGTCTGACCTGAGCCACTTAAATCATTAAAGCAGTCAAAGCCCTTTATTAAAGGGCTTTTTGCAATATTAGGGAATACCAAGAAATAATTGCATTAGTTTTGACGAGTCCCAGGTGTTTAGATCCCCGACTTCTTAAAGAAGTCGGGGATATGTGACCCATTTTTTTAGTCCTCAAAATCTAAAATCTAAAATCCAAAATGGTATTACCTAACAGAAAAGGCTTCGCTAAATCGACGCGTCACCGGCTCCATAATAAAGGTCAAAACTGACTTCTTCCGCGTGACAATCTCACCACTTGCTGTCATCCCAGGGGTCAATTGCACTTCTTGACCGCGCACCATAATATTATGCTTACTGAGCTTAATTCTTGTCGGAAATACTAAGCCCAAATCTTTATCTAAAACAGCATTGGGACTTACTTGCATGACTTTACCATCAATAGTGCCAAATTCTTGAAAAGGGAAAGTCGCCATCTTCACCTTGGTATTCATCCCTTCCCGAATAAAGCCAATATCCCGGTTGAGTACTTTTACTTCTAATAATAATTCCTCCCCATCAGGCAGAATTGATAATAACTCCTCACCTGTTTGTACCGGACCTTTAGTAGCTTGAACTTTATATATTATGCCAGCAGATGGAGCTTTTATAGTTTCACCTTCTTTTTGTTTTTTCGCTTGCTGTAATTTCCCTTGAATAGTGGTTAACTCTTCATTTCGTTTATTGATTTGGGTCAAAATTTCACTTTGACGCTCTGCTTTAATACGCTGTGCTTGTTTCCGTGCTGATTCGGCTGCGGCTTCTGCTTGACGAATTTCTTCTAATTGAGCAGCAATATCTTTTTGTAAAGAAGCAACTTTATCTCTAGCTTCTGTAACTCTATTTTGAGCATTAATTAATCCATCTTTTGCCCTAGTAATTTCAGCCTGGGCCCGATTCAGTCTATCTTGGGCATCCAGATAATCTAATCTGGGTATAGCACGACGGGAAACTAATTGTCGCAAACCTTTTTCCCTAGATTCAGCCAACTTTAAATTCGTAGCTACATTTTGTTGTAAAGTACGAGAGTTTGCCAAATTCTGTTTAGCATTATTTAAACTACTTCTGGCATTAATTAAATTTTCTCGTAGACGGGTTAATCTAACTTTTGCTTGTTTAGTAATAGCTGCTTGACGGTTAGCTTCTGCTTCCGCTGCTCCTTGACGTGCTTGATAGTCTTTGAGGCGAGATTCTAAAAGTTCATCTTGCAATTTATTACCGGCTTTTTTGCCACCATTACGTTCCGCTTCTAATCGTTGTAAATCTTCTTTAATTAATTTGGCAGAGTTGGCTAAACGGATAACATCTACCTGTTGTAAATCTGGGTCACGTTCCACTAATACTTGACCTTTAACAACCCGATCGCCTTCTTTAACTTTCACCTTCACAATTGTACCACTACCTAAGGAAGTAATTGGTCTAACTTGGGTTGAGGCAATTAACTCTCCCCTAGCTGTGGCGACTTCATCTACTTGGGAAAAGTGCGCCCATGAGATAGCACCAAAAACAATTAAACTAATAGTTCCGGCTAATAATCTGGTATACAGTGGCGGTAATTCCTGTACTGCTTTTCCTAATTCATAGGAGAGTTGCTCATCTGGTTTGGCAAATTGTTGTTTTGTTTGTCTTGCTTGAGTCGGGTTAGCAGTTAAGGAAAATCTCATATAATTTTAGATTTTGGATTTGGGATTTTGGATGAATGAAAAATTAGTTAATAGCTGAATTTTTCTCGTAGCTGATAACCCATAATTGTGAATGAATACTTATTTTTTATACTGCCAGATAATGGCGTAAAAAATTTTCCAGGGTTTCTAATTTAAAACCAAAAATGGATTCTAAATTAGCAATTTCCTCTGGAGTACAGAAAAATTCATGGGCAAGTAATGTCCGAAATGTTCCTAAAGCTTGTTGCTCTTCACGATTAAATAAACCTAATCCACTCCGTAAACCATCCAAGAGAAATAATGGGGGATTAATAATAATTGGTTCCTTGTTAAAAACACGCCCAAAAATTTGAGGTATATCTTCTCGCATGAGAACCTCTGGACCCCCAACTGGAAAAATTTGGTTTTGAGCAGCAGTTATATTGATAGAATCAACTACCATTTTTGCTAAATCATCCGTACTCACAATGGAAGTGCGATTTTTGCGATCGCCAATTAGTAAATACAGCCCTGTTTCTCGAAAACTTTCCGCTAAAGGAAGCAAGTTAGATGCTAATCCAGATGGACGAAAAATAGTGTAATTTAAGCCACTAGTTGCTAAATATTTCTCTACAGCCTTTTTCGCCTTAAATACGGTTGCGTCTTCATAATCCCTGTCAGCACCCAAAACGGAAATGAAGACGAAGTGTTGCACCCCATTGGCTTTCGCTTGATCGATTAATTCAATGTTGGCTCGGTAATCTACTGCTAAGGTGTCCCGAGCAGAACCGTGGGTACTAATAATGTACTGGATTCCTTGACAAGCTTTGTGGATATCCTTTTCTTGTCGTAAATCACCGATAAAAATTTCCGCTTCTCGGTGTTCTAACTCACTATAATGGGATGTCAGCCTGACAAAAGCTCTGACGGGCATTTTCTGTTGCCGTAGCAGTCGCACAACTCGACGACCGATTCCTCCTGTAGCTCCAGTTACCAAAAACATTTTCTTGTTGGGGGTTAATGTGTGTATGATTTTTCAGGGCATCTATATTTTAAACTGACAAAACTACAGGGGCATGATCGCTTGGTTTCTCCTTTGTCCTAGGTGTAACATCAATCACACAGCTTTGGGCACGTTCGTATAAATCTGCTGTGAGGTAGTGATGGTCTATACGCCAACCCAGGTTACGCTGGAATGATGCGGCTCGATAATCCCACCAACTGTAATGTCCACCTTCATGATTAAATTTACGAAACGCATCAGCAAATCCCAGTTTTAATATTTCCTCTAAAGCCTGTCGCTCTAAATCAGAAGACATGATGTGTTTTTTCGGGTTAGCTCTCTGGTGTATGTCCTTATCTTCTAAAGCAATATTAAAGTCGCCACACATACAAATATCAGGGGTAGATTGCAGGAGTTGTTTTAAATAACGTTCCAGGATTTGAAACCAACCCAATTTATACTCGTACTTTTCACTACCAATAGATGAACCATTGGGAACGTAAAGATTAATAATACGGGTGTTTGCTAATATACCAGTAATTACCCGTTTTTGAACATCCCATTCTGGCTCAACCTCAGGTAAAACACTGGTAAAACCCATACTGATATCCCTTAAGGGTTGCAAACTAGCGATCGCCACCCCATTGTAAGATTTTTGTCCAGATATATATAAGTGATAGCCCAATTCTGCAAAAGGCGATCGCGGAAATTGCTCATCTACAACTTTGGTTTCTTGTAAACAAAGTACATCAACGGAATTTTCTTTTAACCAATCTATTACATGATCTAAGCGAGTACGAATGGAGTTGACGTTCCAAGTAGCTATTTTCATCGAAGTTTATCTTTCACTAGTTCTTAGTCATTAGTTATTGGTTATTGGTCATTAGTCAAGTCGGAAGAAGTAGGAGAAGACCACAAACACAACTTGTGCAAGTTCGGATTTGAATTGGTTGAGCAAATTCTGCCTGAAACCCTCCCCCCACGAAGAATTGACTCAAGACCTACTTTCGATATTAATTTTTTTAACATTTAACAGAGTATTCACTCACATTTTATAAACCTTATTCTTGAGTTATTTATTCTCAATAAAAACCTAACTTTAGCAATAATCTCAAGAGCTAGTTTGTCAAGTATACCTGCAAAAAAAGCGTTCCCAGATTGTAAAGAAATATGTAGCTAATGGATAGCTGTAATCAAGGAGGGAAGGATGGAAGGAATAATCGAAAATCTAAATTTAAAATGGTATTACGACGATCCCTAAGGTAGATGTAATACCAAAATAACAGTCTTACTATTAATAGTGTAGTTGCTTGATCGTGACAAAGTAATCCGCGAGCGATTAATAAAGTTGCGATCCCAACTCAATATTTACGTAAAAGTAAATTGGCAAAGTGTGGTGAGTACAAGGTGAAGTGAGGAGCAACTGGGGTTGTTAACGGTAATAAAAATTTGAGAAGACACAGCAGGGTCTGAACAATAATTTTGCACACACCTTGGTTAATCCAGCAAATTAAGTCATAAATGTTGGATAAATAGCAGTTATTAAATAAATGCTGTCATTTTCATTAAATAACTGTTTTTGAGTGCATATTAATCAAAATCTTTTTTCAGGAGGATTGTGGAGTATGAATATGAACAACAACTGTCCCTGTTGTGGTGGTTCCCTCCTACGCCATATACGTCATGGTGGAGTCTACTGGTTTTGCCAAAGATGTTGGCAAGAAGTACCATTATTGACTGTTAGCAATCTGTCAGGGGTAGTGGAAGGAAGAAATAAAAAAGCGATCGCCAAAGAAGTAATCAAGTCTTAGTTGATTACACCGGTGTGAGCGATCCCCGACTTCTTTAAGAAGTTGGGGATCTGTGAGGCGTTACTATTAAATAATTTTCTTACCAAACCTTTTCAAATATCTCCAAATATTTACAAGAGAAATGTTGAGGTTTGAAGAGGTTGTTGACTAAAGCGTATGTCTCCCCAAAAGAAGCAGCAGAACATTATGGAGT
>JASJDS010000111.1 GCA_030065055.1 Calothrix sp. MO_192.B10 | reverse complement strand
GGCAGATTAACTGCTATCCCCCTCCCTGTTACCTCCATGAGGTAAAGCAGTCGGAGGATGCAGCTAATCTGCCTCGCAATTCCTCCCGACACCAAATCAAAGATTTTGGTGTGGGACTCCTTGCTGTTTTTGTTGAATCAATCACCCATAAACAATCCAAAATCCAAAATCTAAAATCCAAAATCCCATCTCTTTCCGGTCAATAATTACTACAATAAAGTGAGATATTTGACCTCTGGAGTTGGGATTGTGGGCTTATTTGATGACTTGAGTCGGTTTCTGGAACACCGTTTAGAGGAATTTCTGCGTAATAATCCACATTTGGAATTAGAAGCACTGTTGGAACAACTGCGAGAACAGGAAGAAGATGCTTTAAAGCTGATTGCAGATTTAAAAGTACAAGAACAGCGATCGCAAGATGAAATTCTTTCCACAGCCCAGGAAATCCAAAGATGGCACATCAGGGTACAAAAGGCCAAGAACGCCAACCGGCAAGATTTAGCCGCAGCAGCGCAAGAGAGAGAAGCTGCACTCCTACGTCAAGGGAATATGCTTTGGGGACATATGCAAGGGTTGAAGGAACGTATTGCCCAATCACAAGAACTATTAAGCAAAATTCAAGTACGCCGACAGGAAGTACAAGCTAAAGCCACAGAAGCTCAAGCCACCCGTGCCCGCACTCAAGCCCAAGCCCAGCAACGCATAGAAACTTCTGGATGGTGGAATTCAACCAGCAGTTACGCCAGCAGCTATGATGATTTAGAAGAAAAGTTTCGCCGTTGGGAAACTGAGGACGAATTAGAACAGATGAAGCGGAATATGGGGAAATAAACCTCATTCATGTTGAAACCTGGAGTTTCTAATTATTCTGATGTGTGATTGCGACGCTCCGAAGCAATCCCAAAATCATGTTATAAAACTACGGTTCTCAAGGTCAACGAGGTTTAATTACGAATTACGAATTATGAATTATTCCTCGGCTTCTAATTCTAAAGAATTATTCTCTATAGATGAACTAGTTGAGGGAAAAGAAACAGGAGTTGGGGATGGAGCATTTAACTGGAGTTGTTCAGTAGGTGATTCTAGAGTTGCATCCACCCTATCCCGCACATAGGAGCCAAACAGTTTTTCGTAATTGGAAGCAACTGCTAAAAATGCCCCACCTAAAATGTAAATTGGCAGTGGGAAGGAAAATTTTTGTACCCAATCAAACAGTTGAGCCAAAGCAAACAACACCACAAAGCAAGCAATCCAAACCCTCATGTTTTCCTTTTCGTAAATTCCAGTTATTTGATTGTATTCGGTTGCATCATATTTTATATGCACACAAACCTGAATGGAAAAGCAATCAGCATTAAGTGAGTATTTTGTCCGTTAGCCATACTCTAAATTTAGATGATTTCTGGGACGGGATTATGGGATAATATCGCGGTTTGTTCATCTTTTACCTTCCCAGCCGTGCAATCAAACGATAACATCAACGAAATAGCCGATGCCTTACAACAACCCGCAGATCTAAATTTTGAACTACCAGATCCGGAAGACGAGGAAATTCCAGAGCAGGATTTTCTTCAACAAGTGGATGTTGCATGGCAAGTTTGCGATCGCTTTGATTTGCAAACGGAAATCTGGCGGGGTAGAATTTTACGGGCTGTCCGCGATCGGGAAAAGGTGGGAGGCGATGGACGAGGTACGGGTTTCCTGGGTTGGTTGAAGGAACGGGAAATTAGCAAAAGTCAGGCTTACAGTTGGATTCAATTGGCTAATAGTGCGGATACTCTGTTAGAAGAAGGTAAGCTCCAACCCAGTGCTATCAAGAACTTCAGCAAAAGAGCTTTTGTGGAAACCGCCAAAGCCGTACCAGAAGTGCAGGTGATGGTTAGTGAAGCTGCTCAAAAAGGCGATCGCATTACTAGAAGGGAAGTGCGACAAATCAACGACGAATGGACAGCGATGACTTCGGATTTGTTACCAGAACCGGTGAAAGTCAAAGCCGCCGATAATACCCTGCCTACCCGTTATATAGCCCCATTGGTAAAAGAGCTAGAAAAGTTGCCAGAGTCCCACCAGGAGTCCTTACAGCAGGAATTAGAAATCAATCCTGATGTGGATACCATCAAGCAAGTTACCACAGAGGCTCGCAACTTAGCCAAATATCTCAAAGCTTCAGCCCAGGTACAAGCCCTAGATAAAGCCAGGGTAGATATTGAATCTGCCCTAGTAGAAGCACAGCGGGTAGGTTGTTTAAATGTGGCTGCGGACCTAGTCAATCAAGCTTCCCAGATGGAGCAGATGATTGCTAAGTTATACATGACCTGGAAGCGTATCAGTAATTTAGCGGATAGGTTATATGTTGATACTGGAGCTAGTACCCCCAACCTGCGATCGCTCCTCGACTGCGTAGAACCACTAGGAGGTGAAGTGATGGAATTACAAATCAGTGATGTGAGCGATCGTTCTATTCGCTTGCAAATTCAAGAAACCGAATAATCCCATACTCGCGGGCATTGAGATCCCCGACTTCTATCCAACGAATCGCTATAATGTGCGGATATAGATTCAGAAGTCGGGGATCTGTTACCTAGTCAATTTGCCCTGTATAATTCAATACAGTTCAGTTAAGAAGAATGGTAGGTTGGGTTGAGCGATAGGGAAACCCAACAAACCTTTGATAATGTTGGGTTGCGTTCCTTAACCCAACCTACGCCAGTTTTTTATTAGATATAGCTTTCCAAACTCTCATTACAAGGTTCTACCTTGTAGATGCATTTTGGGGAGGCTCTGCCCCCTGTTAGGTGATTTATGAAAATAATTTTACCAATGAAGAGGGAGGGCGCAAGCATTGCGCCCCTACAATTACAGAATATTCTGACTTACAATTGATTCATAAAGATATTAATTTTTCAAAATAGAAAATATGGGTGGTGTAGAACTTGCCAGGATAATGGCACCAATAGCAGGTGTTGTTGCAAAACCATTATCAGAAAAGATTCAAAGCAAACTTAACCCTAACCAACTAGAAAAGGCATTGAATCATGCTATTAAATCAAGTAGTCAGCTTGGAGAAGATTTATTTGAGCGTTGCGAACCAGATGGAATAAATGGAGTTGGTAGTTTCCTAGAGAAATTTTTTAAAGATGTTGTTATTGACGAGTTTCAAAAGTTTCTTGATACCTCAAATACTCCCAATAAAGATTATCTCGTTTTAGCTTTTCAAGGTATGGCTAAAGAAAATGACAATATAAAAAAAATAAATGAAAAATTAGTTAAACCTTGGATAAATGAGTTGATCGATACTTTTGTGTCAGGAACCTATACATATTTAAAATTTCCTCTTGCGAAAGATAACTATTTAAATAAACTAGCAGATAGATTGAGTAAACTGCATTTTGTCGGAATGCGTGTAGCTGTTAGCGAAAACAATGCCTCTGAAAGGTTAGAAAAGATTTTTGTCATGCCTGATGTGGCTGAGTCAGTATCCAAGAGTCAGTTAAGTAAACAACTGGAGTTAGATTTCTATTTGTCAGCAGATATTAGCAGAAGACAAGCCGAGTTACTCCAAGCACAGCAAGAAAAGGCATTATTGTTACAGGAACAATCAGAAACACGCAATCCATTTCCAGCACAAAATTTACTAGACCAAAGTAAATCGAAAGGCAACAAAATAGTTTTACTGGGTACTCCTGGCTCTGGTAAAACCACGTTGATGAATTATTTAGCTTTAAAAATAGCCCAGAGAAAGCTGGCAGATTTAGGATTAGCCCAGAATACTATCAATCAAAAATCAATTCCTATATTTATTCGGATTAGGGAATTAGCACAACTTAAACATCTTGATATTTTAGAATATATTCAAGAATACGCCGCCAAAAACTTGCAAGTTACTGATTTACCCAATGGCTGTTTTAAACATTGGTTAGAGCAAGGAGAGGTTGTAATCTTATTAGATGGTTTGGATGAAGTTGCTCAAGAAAATCAGCAAGTAAAAATTGTCGAACATATAGCCAGCTTTCTCAAAGAATTTCATCGCAATCAGGTGATTATTACTTCCCGTCCTGCTGGTTATGAACGGGGATATTTTCGGGTGGATGACTTTCCTCACTATGAGATTCAAGCTTTTGATGACCCAAAAATCGAACGTTTTATCAGTCAATGGTACGATAGTCGCTGCGACGATAAGAGAGAAGCTGCACGGCAAAAAACAAATCTACAAGAGGCAATAGAAAGGCAAGATAGAATTAAATTACTAGCAAGAAATCCTCTGCTGCTCACAATTATTGCTTTGATTAATCGCGTGGGTGCGGAATTACCCAGAGAACGCTACAAACTTTATGAAAGTGCTGTTGAAACCTTATTAACCGCTTGGGATGCTGGTAAAGGTGACGGTAAAGATAAAGAATTGAGTTATCGCTTACCTCTGGAATATCTCAAGCCTCGTGATTTTAAACCCTTAATGCAAGAGATTGCTTTCTGGATTCACGGTAAAGGTAGTACAGGGGATAAGGAAGGGGGAACTTTAATTAATCAAGATGACTTGATTAAACAACTCACTCACTGCATTTTAAGACGCTACAAACGTAAAAACATTGAATTATATGAAGCGGAAGGAGAAGCAAAATCTTTTCTCGGATATATTCGAGAACGTGCTGGTCTTTTGGATGTGCAAGGGAAAAATTGTTATGCATTTGTCCATAAGACTTTTCAGGAGTATCTGGCGGCGGAAGATATCGACTACCGTCATAGGAATGATGATAGTTTTAAAGTTGTTTTAGACAGCATTGGCGAGCATCTTCATGACCCCCACTGGCGAGAAGTTTTACTTTTATTGGTAGCGAAACAGGAGCCTAAAAAGGCTGCAAGAGCTATTCGTAAAATTTTGCATAGTGACAGTCCTTATGAAAAATGGTTGCATCGTGACCTTTTCTTTGCTGCTGATTGTCTTGCGGAAGATCCTATTGATTTACAACTTGCCGATGATGACCCTTCACAGGAGATTTTAGAAAAATTGGTGGAGTTGGAAGTTAGTAATTCACCAGTGGTAATTAGTAAAATTCACGGACAGGTTTTTGAAACCATTTGTAGTCTTCATGAAACAGAATTTACTGATGATGTTTTACGACTATTGAAAAAGAATGAGTCAAGTATAAATAAAGTAAGATTTCAACGATATCGCGCTGCATTGGGACAAGAACAAGCAGCGATTGAACAATTACTACAATTACTTAAAGACCCCAATTCAGATGTGCGTTCTGGTGCGGCATTTGCCTTGGGAGAAATCAAATCTGAAGCGGCAATACCAGGGTCAATTAAACTTCTCGAACATGAAGACCCCGATGTGCGTAATACTGCGGCGTTAGCCTTGAGAGAAATCAAATCTGATGCAGCAATACCAGAGTTAATTAAACTTCTCGAACATGAAGACCCCGATGTGCGTAGAGATACGGCATATGTCTTGGAAAAAATCAAATCTGAAGCGGCAATACCAGGGTTAATTCAACTTCTCAAAGATGAAACCTCCTCTGTGCGTATAACTGCGGCATCTGCCTTGGGAGAAATCAAATCTGAAGTGGCAATACCAGGGTTAATTCAACTTCTCGAACATGAAGACTCCTCTGTGCGTATAACTGCGGCATCTGCCTTGGGAGAAATCAAATCTGAAGTGGCAATACCAGGGTTAATTCAACTTCTCGAACATGAAGCCTCCGATGTGCGTTCTGGTGCGGCATATGCCTTGGGAGAAATCAAATCTGAAGCGGCAATACCAGGGTTAATTCAACTTCTCGAAGATGAAACCTCCGATGTGCGTTCTGGTGCGGCATATGCCTTGGGAGAAATCAAATCTGAAGCAGCAATACCAGGGTTAATTCAACTTCTCAAAGATGAAACCTCCGATGTGCGTTCTGGTGCGGCATATGCCTTGGGAGAAATCAAATCTGAAGCAGCAATACCAGGGTTAATTCAACTTCTCGAAGATGAAGACCCCGATGTGCGTTCTGATGCGGCATATGCCTTGGGAGAAATCAAATCTGAAGCAGCAATACCAGGGTTAATTCAACTTCTCGAATATGAAGACCCCGATGTGCGTTCTGGTGCGGCAGATGTCTTGGGAGAAATTGAATTTCTATTTCTCAAAGATAAAGTCTTTGATGTGCGTGATAGTGCGGCATCTGCCTTGGGAGAAATCAAATCAGAAGCGGCAATACCAGGGTTAATTCAACTTCTCGAACATGAAGATCCCGATGTGCGTGATAGTGCGGCAGATGTCTTGATATCAATCAAATCTGAAGCAGCAATACCAGGGTTAATTCAACTTCTCGAACATGAAGACTCCTCTGTGCGTTTGTATGCGGCATTTGCCTTGATATCAATCAAATCTGAAGCAGCAATACCAGAGTTAATTCAACTTCTCGAAGATGAAGACTCCTTTGTGCGTTTTCGTGCGGCATCTGCCTTGGGAGAAATCAAATCAGAAGCGGCAATACCAGGGTTAATTCAACTTCTCGAAGATGAAGACTCTGATGTGCGTTATAGTGTGGCATCTGCCTTGGGAGAAATCAAATCAGAAGCGGCAATACCAGGGTTAATTCAACTTCTCGAAGATGAAAACTCCTCTGTGCGTGATAGTGCGGCATTGGCGCTGGGTAATTTAGGAAATGCATCTGATAAAGTTGTTGTTGCTCTGGAGAAATGGTTGGAGGAACAAGAAGATTCAGAATATAAAAAATATGGAATTACTGCTTTGTGGAATTTGGTAGTAGGGGCATCCTAGCTAGAAAATAGGCAACAGGCAACAGGCAACAGGCAACAGGTAACAGGTATTTTCATGATTGGTTGTGTACAAACGTTCATGGGGGGCTAACTTGAAAATAGTTAATCAGCGCGGAGTAGGGGCGCATTGCGTGCGCCCTTGAGGAGTTAGAAATAAAGCATTTTCATACTTGGTTGTGGGATTTTCCCGTGGAGGGCTAGCTTGAAAATAGTTAGGAGTTAGGAGTTAGGAGTTATGAGTGAGGGAATTATTCAGCCTGGTAACGAGGGTTTTGAGGCTCTGCCTCCTGATTACTTATTACTTTCTCTCACACCACTTACTTTCTTCCCAGGTAAAATTACTTGTCTCCTCCATCACTCTATTCTCTGTGTTCTCTGTGTCTCTGCGGTTTTTGAATCAGTAATCTTTGGACGAGATAGGAGTAGTTTGGTGTTGGAATACTAGATGTATAGCTGTAGCCAGGGAAGTTAGGACGTAAACTCTAATATTTTTCACTTGCTTATACGCATTTCAATGTCCTAATCAAAATGGCTACCGCTATAGATAAATGTTAAGAGGCATAGATTTGATGTGAACATCTACACCTCTCTTTATTTTGGAATACAGTACTTGTAGGGTGCGTTATGCTAACATAGCTCCGCACCGAAAAGATTACCGGATGGTGCGTTACGCTGCGCGGCAGGACACCCTACTGGCGTGGCAAGCTTATTAAGGAGAAACGAATGTGATTAGAATGTTTGTCCTATAGCAAATCTATTGTAGGGGCGCAATGCTTGCGCCCTTGCCATTGGTAAAATTATTTTCAAGACTGTTTTTGTTGGGTTGCGCTGTCGCTTAACCCAACCTACACCTAAATGTATAAGAGACGTAGATTTGATGTGAACATCTACGCCTCTCTTCATTATTGGGCAAAGAAAAAAGTTTCTCCTTAGTCCCACTAAATATAGCATCTGATATGATGTCCGCCAAATTACCCATAATATATAGCATTACGCAATTAGGTTAGGACATTTTCACAAATTCGGGTGAGGTGGGCACGGCATCAGTCAGCTTACAACCTATGGAAGAATATTGTGGGTGCCGTGCCCCTACAGGATAATTGATTTTTTGGTATGGTGGACATCCCTCTCCTTTATAAGCAGAGGGAAAGATTTTTGCACAGCAAAAAGCGAGGGTGAGGTTTTTCATCGTCACTGCCTTCTGCCTTCTACTATATAATTAACGTCCAACACCTACATATTGGAAGCCAGCACGAACCATAGTTTCAGGATCGAGGAAGTTACGACCATCAATCACCACAGGATGAGTCATCAACTGAGCCATTTTAGGATAGTCTAAATTGCTGAACTGTTCCCACTCAGTGACTAATACCAAAGCATCACAACCATCAGCTAGCCGTTCCGCATCGGTTTCTACCACTACACCAGAAAGACCATGACGCATACCTGTTTGAGAGATAATGGGGTCATAGGCTTTAACCTTAGCTCCCAGTCGATTCAACTGCTCAATCAAGTTAAGTGCTGGAGCATCCCGCAAATCATCGGTATCGGGCTTAAATGTTAAACCAAGTAACCCTACTGTTTTACCTTTGAGGATTTTTAATACTTGCTGGAGTTTCTCTAAAGCAATTAACCGTTGACGCTCGTTAACACTAACCGCCGCTTTCATCAGTTGAGCCTCATAACCATAATCATCCGCAGTGTGAATCAATGCAGAAACGTCTTTGGGGAAACAAGAACCACCCCAACCAATACCAGCATTTAAGAACTTATTACCAATCCGGGAATCTAAACCAATACCCTTAGCAACTTGGGTAACATCAGCACCCACACGATCGCAAATGTTAGCAACTTCGTTAATAAAACTAATTTTAGTCGCTAAGAAAGCATTGGCAGCATATTTAATCATTTCTGCTGAACTCAAGTCTGTTACCAACACAGATACAGGAGGTAAAGACTGATCTTCTGCATATTGGCGTTCGACAATGGGAGCATATAATTCCTTCATCATGGCAATGGCTTTAGGATTATTACCACCCAAAACAATGCGATCAGGGTTGAAGGTATCATAAACAGCCGAGCCTTCCCGTAAAAACTCTGGATTGCTGACTACATCGAACTCAGCCCCGTATTCCCCTAATCCTCCCTCATCTGGTACACCACCTGCTGGTACTAGGGTTTTTTGGCGTTCGGCAATACCATCCATGACAATCATGCGTACCCAGTCTCCCGAACCGATGGGCACTGTAGACTTATTAACAATTACTTTATAGCCACTATTTAAGTTAGTACCAATTCCCTTGGCTACAGCTTCCACATAGCGAGTATCACTTTCACCAGTAGGTAATGGTGGTGTACCCACAGCGATGAATAATATCTCACCGTGGTTTACCCCTGCTGCTAAATCCGTGGTGAATTTAATTTTGCCACTTTGGATGGCATTTTGCATAATTTCTGATAATCCAGGCTCAAAAATAGGAGATTGCCCGGATTTCATAATTTTGACTTTTTCTTCGTTGTTGTCTACACAAATGACATCATGTCCGATATGAGCCAAGCAAGCACCTGTTACTAAACCTACATAACCAGTACCGATCACACAAACACGCATTCTTTGAACTCCTTGCTTTATGGGGATGATTTACAGACAAAAGGATATGAGCGAAAGCTCCATGTCAGGCCGACTCTGCCAGATATGCAAAAGATTCCTTACCCTACTTTTGTATCAGCATTCATGCGATCGCGGAAATCTTCTATAGTCAGTTTTAACCCTTCTTGTAGAGGTACGCTAGGTTCCCAATTCAACAAAGTTTTGGCTTTGCTAATATCGGGACGACGGCGGCGAGGATCGTCGGATGGTAATGGTTCAAACTGAATTTGAGCATCGGGATTAATCAAATTTTGCACCGCTTGAGCCAATTCTAAAATGGTGTATTCATCGGGATTGCCCAGATTCACTGGACCAACATATTCCCCATTCATCAGCCGCATCAATCCGTCTACTAAGTCAGCAACGTAACAAAAACTACGAGTTTGCGAACCATCTCCATAAACTGTTAATGGAATACCTCGTAAAGCTTGGAAAACAAAGTTACTAACCACTCGACCATCATGTTCTAACATCCTCGGTCCATAGGTGTTAAAAATTCGGGCAACTCGGATATCAACTTTATTTTGTCTGTAGTAATCAAATGAAAGGGTTTCTGCAATCCGTTTCCCTTCGTCATAGCAAGAACGCAATCCAATCGGATTAACGCTACCTCTGTATTCTTCACTTTGGGGGTGAACTTCTGGATCTCCGTACACTTCACTAGTGGAGGCTAACAAAAAACGTGCTTTCACACGCTTTGCTAAACCCAACATATTCAGCGTACCCATGACGTTGGTTTTTACAGTTTTGACTGGGTTGTGCTGATAGTGTACGGGGGAAGCAGGGCAGGCCAAATGGTAAATTTGATCGACTTCCAGGCGAATGGGTTCGGTAATATCGTGGCGAATTAGTTCAAAGTACGGATGACTCATCCATTTGAGGATGTTACGCTTATGACCCGTGTAAAAATTATCTAGGCAAAGGACTTCGTGTCCCTCATTGATTAGTCGATCGATTAGATGGGAACCGATAAATCCAGCTCCGCCCGTCACCAAAATTCTCATAATTTCCCAGATTTTTACAGTGTTGACGTTAGAAATGTTGCTTTTGTTTCTATAGTAACCACAGATGGTAGGTAAATTAGTTACACCAGATTCAGAAGTGTTCGAGTTAGATTAACATCTAAAAGTTAATTATCAAATAATTCAATTAACAAAATATCAAACATTACCTAGTATTTATACTGGTTTAGCTAGTAACTTTACTAAATCTTCAAACATTTCCAGCTTTTCTATGAATACTACTCATAATTTATCGCCAATCTATAATTTCTGGAGATTGGAATCATTTATTACCTGCTCTGCCGATCTAGTACCGATTTAATAAATGATCGCAACACATCCCTTGGTAGAGACGTATCATTGCTACGTCTCTACAAGAATCTATTTGTCGCATTATTTTTTGAAATTGGTATAAATTATTTTTAGCATATTGGTCAACTTTATAACCAGTGCATTGATTAAACAGTTGCTGTAGGGTTGGAATTAACTGTGGGCAGTGCCACTGTTTGAGGGTTATGTGGTTCTCCCAACATTACAATTGAACAGGTGAGTTGATTTACTAATTGGGAGGTAACATCACTAATGGTCAAACCCCCAGTACTGGTACGGTTGTGGATAAAGGGTAATACAACTAAGTCATATAATCTGGCTGCCTGTAAAATTGCTTGGGCAACATTTTCATGGGCAATGATTTGAATCTCTGGTGGGTTTGGCAAAGCTAATTGGGATACAAATAAGGAAAGTTGCGATCGCCTCCAGGTAATTTTGTTAGAACTAGTACGACGTTCACAAACATTGAGTACTGTCACTTGGGCTTGATTTGTCTCTGATAAAATCTGGGCAAACTGGACTGGATATAGAGAGGGTGCTAGTAAATTTTCCACTGGCACTAAGATCCGTTGAATTTTTTGGGGTGATTCTACCAGACGTGCTACCGCCACAGGACAATGGGATGACCAAATGACGCTATCAATCACATTGCCAAATAGCCGCGCTCGCAAACCAGTACGTTTTCCCCAACCCATAACAATTAGGTTGGCTTTTTGTTCCCTGGCTGCGCGACTAATTCCTTGGGCAAAGGCATCATCAATCCGTAACAATGGTTTTGCCTCTACATCTAAAATCCGACTGAGGGCTATGGCTTTAGCTAACAATTGCTCACTGCGCTGTAGAGAATTTTCCAATTGGGGAGCATCCATCTGAGCAGCTGCGGTAGCAATGGCTAAGGGTAAAATTTGCCCGTGGGTTTGCCGTGCGAGCAAGGCAGCCATTTCAATTAAATACTGTTGGGTTTGAGGGTTGTATATGGGGACAACAATGGTAAAAGGGTTGGCATTTTCTTTGGGGGCTGGGTAAGCAGAGGCTGCTAATTCTGGTTCGGGAGTAGGGATAGTTCTCAAACCTGTTGCTACTTGTTTAGTAATTAATGGTCCGAGAATGCAAGTGACGATCGCTAAAATGATGGTACTGTTGAATATGCTAATGTCTAGAAGCTCAGTCCTATATCCCACTAACGTTGCTGCTAATGTTACCCCGACTTGGGGCACGCTCAAAGACCACATGGTTAGTGTTTCTTGCCAGTTGTAGCGATAAACTAATTTCGCTAACAGAGCAGCAATCAGTTTACTGACAATCAATCCTACAGTTACAAATATTGTGAACCACACCAGGCTCATACTGGTGGTAAGAGTAGTTATATCTACCAGTAATCCCAAATTGACAAAGAAAATCGGAATAAACAGGGCACTACCGAGAAAAATGACCTTTTCTTTGACTGGGCCAGAACCAATGACATTGTGTACCGTTAAGCCAGCCAAGAAAGCTCCCACTATTTTTTCCACCCCAATTAGTTGGGCACCCACGGCAGCCAGAAAAACTGTCCAGAGTATAAATAAGAACTGGTTCCCTTCATCTTCCCCAGAACGGCGGAAAAATTCTTTGCCTAAGTAATCCAAACCCACTAAGACGACTAGGCAATAGACAATTAAGGCATTAATTAGGGTAATTAATTGCCAAAAACTGAAACTGTTTCCCCGATTAGCAATACAAAGAGCTAATAATAAAACTGCCCCAATATTAGTAACAACCGTTGCCCCTGTGGTAACATTCACTACCTCATTTCGAGCTATTCCCAGACGGTTAATAATGGGATATGCCAAGAGAGTATGGGAAGCAAGGATGGAGCCAATTAAGATTGCCTGATTCCCATTCAAGCCAAAAAGATATCCAATTAAGAACCCCACCATCAGAGGAACGGCAAATGTTAAACCACCAAAGCCCAAAAAGCGGTTTTTGTAACTGCGAAATTGCTTAATTTCAATTTCTAATCCTGCAACAAACATCAGATAAAATAATCCAATCTCTGAGAGCAGGTTCATCATGGGCGATTGTGTGGGTAATAAATTCCCGCCAAATGGTCCCAAGGCGACCCCAGAACAAACTAAACCTACTAATCCTGGCAGCTTTAACTTTTCAAATAAGATGGGTACGACTAAAATTACGAGCAGGAGAATTACAAAAGGGAAAATTGGTTCTTTCCCTAAAACAGAGGAATTGGATTGCAGAGCTAGAACTTGTAAAATGAGATCCATTGGTAGGATTGGCAAGAGCAGTGGTGTGGCTGGTAATAGTATGGATATTTTTAGTTAAATAATCGTAAAATAGTCTTGACTAATCAGTAAGTTGGGTGATGGGGAATAATTACAACCTTAATTATGGGTGGATTTGACTCAAAATGAATCGCAAGCGATCGTAATCATCTTTGAGTAGCACGCTCAAAGCACGCCCAGCTTGAATTAACCACTGTCGTTCGGCTTGACGCAATTGGTAGACATTGCGGATGGCTGCTGCGGCTAAGGACTCCACCGGTGCGCCATTGACACCAAGCAGGGTGCGTAAAAAATCTAATTCTTCCGTAAATTTAATAATTGCTTCTGGCTCGCATCGATGAACTGCTTGGTGAATTTGTGGTGGACGTGGTGGCAGATACTGATATACGCGATCGCCTGATAATATACCATTGGTTGACATTGGTTCAAATCCCACGATCGCCGCCCGAAATTCAGTTTTGAGCATGGCAAATATTTGGGGTTGCTCTTCACGTAATTCCTGCAAAGACATTCCCAAAGCTACTGGGCGATGTACATTATCTATAGGCATAGTAGTGGCACTATAAACCACTGCATAGACCAAATTGCCAGATTCTTCATCCACAGAACATACCCAACTGCCAAAGGGTGGCATGGAAGGGAAACTCAGGTCATCTGGTTCCAAACACTGAGCTAAAAATTCCGTAGTGGTAGTTTCAATCACCTCTGCTAAATGATTGGGGTGGCGTGAGCTACTGTCAAATTGCGGTAATGGAAGGCGCATAATTTATACAGACCTGTAATTAGTTATTTGTCGTTAGCCAAATTCACAAATGACTAATAACAAATAACTAATTTCTATTTACTTACGTCCTGCTGTGGGATCTACAGGCTCTAATTCGGAGAGTCTAAAGGTAATTAATTTATCCCAATTACCACCTTCAAACAACACTGCTACTTTACCATCACTGACCCTCTGCACGAGTCCTTCGTAGCGATAGTAAGTATCCCCAGGATTTTTGACACGAACGGTTGCTCCAGGCAGAATCATTATATTTCACCTCTATATTTTCTGTTTCTAGCTTAATACTTGTGATGAGTCATTTGGTATTGACCGATTTATCTATGGAATCAATCTAAAATTCAAAATCTAAAATTGTCTGACCCATCATTCTGGTTGTGAGAACCCATAACTGGAAAATACTTGAGAAAAAATTAATAATACTTGCGCCGGGAACGAAAATTTGCTACAGATTCCACTATGCCCACGGCAATAAAATTAGTCAGCATGGCAGAACGACCATAACTCATCCAAGGTAAGGGAATACCCGCTACAGGAGCTAAACCAACGGTCATGCCAATGTTGATTGTCATTTGGAAAATAATCATAGATAAAACACCCACAGCTAATAAAGAGCCGAAGTTATCCTTTGCTGTTTGGGCAATGTGCAACAACCGCAGGCAAACTAGACAGAAAGCAGATATTAGTATCAAGCAGCCAATAAAACCTAATTCTTCTCCCACCGCCGAAAAAATAAAGTCCGTATGCTGTTCCGGCACAAAACTAAGTTGAGTCATAGGTCCTTGATTCAAACCCCATCCGAACCATTCACCAGAACCAATGGCTATCTTAGACTGAGCTTGGTGGTATCCAGCTGCCAAAGCATCTTGGTCAGGGTTGAGAAACACGGTTAATCGAGACTTTTGATAATCTTTTAACAGATTATTCCAAGCAAATGCTCCCAACTCTCCACCCAAGAGATTCAGTCCTAATCCACCAAGGGCACTAATTGCAAATCTCCGCCCAGGAATACAAACCAATGCCACTATACCCATGGCGATAGACCAAGCAATCCAACCTGGTTTGTATAAATTATCTAAAATTGCGGCAATTACCGGAGAAATCAGCAATAACAGCCAACCAGGATTAGCATTAGCCCAATACAACATCCCTAATACAATCGCTCCAAACACCAGTGATGTTGCCAAATCTGGTTGAATAAATACCAGTAACCAAGGTACAGCGGTAAAAGCTAAAACATAGAACACATGGTTGAGTTTAGAGGCTGTACGCTTGTGTAGTAAAGCGGCGATAGTAATAATCACAAATATTTTGGCGAATTCTGATGGTTGGACATTAAAGCCAAAAACGGTAATCCATCGCTGGGCTCCTTTAGCACTAGTACCAATCAGTCTTACGGCTATCAAACTCATATTGGTAAGTACGTAGGTTGCCCAGTGAAATTGCAACCAGTTTTGATAAGGTATGCGGGCAATTACCAGTGCTAAAAATACTCCCACTATACCTGTAATCCAGTGCCAAACCCAATCATAAAGACCTTGATTGATTTCCGTACTGCGGATCATAAGTCCACCAAAAATGGTCAGACCCACGGCTAGGACAAAGAATGGCATATCCATCTGTTGCCAGGGTTTAAAGAAGGATTGATAGATGAATTTGGAGAAAGAAAAGCGGGATTTTTTTAACAACATGGTAGTGGCAATTTGTGGGTTCTAGCTGGGAGTGTTACTCATGTTTACAAATCTGTATTCTTAGCATCCATTCCCTTACCCTGAAAAAATTAGGAATTATTTAAGATAGAGCTGCAACTGATACTTTACCGGCGATCGCTAAGGCAATATCCTTGAGAGCCTTAGCACTGGGAGAATCTGGATCGCTGACAACTATGGGCACACCGCGATCGCCACCCAATCTAGTGGACATTTCTAAGGGTATACAACCCAACAAGGGTATTCCTAATTCTTTGGCAGTCTTTTCTCCGCCACCAGAACCAAAGATGTCATACTGTTTCTCTGGCATATCTGGAGGAATAAAATAACTCATATTTTCCACAATTCCCAATACCGCCACATTCATCTGTTGGAACATCCGCAAGCCTTTGCGGGAATCTAGTAATGCTACGGTTTGCGGTGTAGTCACAATTACTGCCCCCGCCATAGGTACAGCTTGGGTTAATGTTAATTGAGCATCCCCAGTACCGGGGGGCATATCCACAATTAAATAATCCAGTTCTCCCCACTCCACCTGATAGAGGAACTGGCGGATGACTCCATTTAACATCGGTCCGCGCCAAATCACTGGTTGATCGCGATCAATTAAAAATCCCATGGATACTAATTTCACACCATGGTTAAAAGCTGGTTCTAAGATATCCCCCTTTTCAGAGCTTTGGACTGCAATCTGGGCATCAGCTAGCCCTAACATGGTGGGATCATTGGGACCGTAAATATCCGCATCCAGTAAACCAACTTTTGCCCCTGTTTGTGCCAAGGCAACGGCGACATTTACCGCCACTGTGCTTTTACCCACACCACCTTTACCACTGGAGATAGCGATAATGTTTTTAATCCCTGGAACCCCGGTGCGGTCTGGTAAACTTTTTTGCTGGGGAGTTTCTGCGGTTACTTCCACCGCTACATCTGTGACTCCCGGTAGTTGTTTGACTGCTTTTTGACAGTCTTCAACAATAAATTCCCTTAATGGACAAGCTGGTGTGGTCAACACCAATGTAAAACTAACTTGACCGCCATCAACTTTGACATTGCGAATCATGTTCAGTTCTACCAGACTTTTGCGGAGTTCTGGGTCTTGTACCGGTCGCAAAACTGACAATACTGACTGGGAATCTAAGACATCGTACATAGTGTTTTCACCCTTGCTGCCGCAACAAATTTTAACAAAAATTTAGTGTCTTATAGGAATTTTAACTGGGTTGGGATGGGTTATTTGCCGCGAACGAAAAAGAATTACAAATCAAAACAACTATCATTGATTGATTTTCTGTTGTTAGCAACGGCTTGTAAGGCTGCGGCTTCCACCGCTTCCACCAAAGCTCGTGCTACCCGATCTGCATAGGGACGGGAAAATGACCAAATCAGTGGCGATAACCAACCCCTGAGGGTGACAGAATATGACAAGTAAGTACCACAAACTGTGGATTCCACTTGATAAATCAACCTTTCTTCCACACCGGGGATTGCTAGCACTCGTATACTCAATAACTGTTGGCTCACGACCCTTTCCACGAAAAAACGAATGGGAATGGGGGACAATCTAGTTACTGCTTGAAAAATCAATCCCGGTTTGGGTACTAAGCCATAAGGAACATTAGTGCTTTTAAGTAATGGATGCCAAGAGACATCTGCCAGGTCAACTATTTTCCGCCATACTTCATCTGGTGAGGCAGAACTAATTTCTCTATAGTGTCGTACTAAAGAAGCACATAACCGCCGGCGTTTGTGGTGGATGAATTTGGATAACCAATTGTGCATTTTCCTAATCCTCCTCCTAGTTATACACTTTGTGGGCACTTTGCCATAGTCAACAAAAATTCAATTATTCAGATCGTATATTGTTCCACTGTCAACAGTCCAACAGCCGCACCACGTAAATTAATGGATTGTCCGTTTTGAGTTGGGGTCCTTTGTCCCCATCTCAAAACCCCGCTCAAACCGCTCAAACCTTCTTCAAGCTTCTATCGCCAACAGCAAATATACGAGATTCAATAAACTCTTCTGGGTTAAGTAATGAAAATGTTCTCATGGAACCGTTGCTTGGCTGACAAGGGTTTTATCATGCCTCAATGTCAAGATTTCTTGAGTCAAGAATATGCCACAGCTTTCTATTTATACCCAAATTGTTGATAGCAAATAACTTGAAAAAACTTAATAAGTATACAAGGTTATACGTATTGAGGGAGAATAACTTTAGTCATGACCATCCATTTTATTGGATGCTTGACTTTCCATTAAGAAAGTAGGTTCGGGCAATATCAATCTATTTGATTGCAGCGATCGCCCCAAATTTTCAGTTTAAAATTTGTTGCTTTCTGAAAACTTTTATTTAGTTCCTTGAAGTTATGTTGACAAATTCTCAAACCCAAAATTTACCAACAGAATCATCTACATCTTTACCACCGGCTGATGCCAAAAGTAGGGTCAGTCAATTTATGAAACAATTGCAAGACCAAATTGCTGACGGTTTGGAAAAGTTAGATGGTGTGGGTAAGTTTCAGGAAGATAGTTGGGAGCGTCCGGAAGGGGGTGGCGGGCGATCGCGGGTTCTCCGTGAAGGTGCTGTATTTGAGCAGGCCGGTGTCAATTTCTCGGAAGTTTGGGGTTCTCAATTACCGCCTTCGATTTTAGCCCAACGTCCAGAGGCCGCAGGCCATGGCTTTTATGCCACAGGTACTTCTATGGTGTTACATCCTTGCAATCCCTATGTACCCACCGTTCACCTCAATTATCGTTATTTTGAAGCTGGTCCTGTGTGGTGGTTTGGAGGGGGTGCGGACTTAACACCTTATTACCCCTTTGCTGAGGATGCCACCCATTTCCACAAAACCTTCAAGCAGGCTTGTGATGCCCATCACCCCGATTATTATCCTGTGTTCAAACATTGGTGTGATGAATATTTTTATTTAAAACATCGCCAGGAAACTAGGGGAATTGGTGGGTTATTTTTTGACTATCAAGATGGTCGTCAACTACCTTTATATCGCGGTCCCCATGCCGATGGTGAGGCAGCTAAGTATAGTGATCAACTGGGAACATTAGCACCCCGTACCTGGGAAGAAATATTTGCTTTTATCCAAGATTGCGGTAATGCCTTTTTACCTGCCTATGTACCTATTGTCCAAAGAAGGCATGGGATGGAATATGGCGATCGCCAACGTAATTTCCAACTGTACCGTCGAGGAAGATATGTAGAATTTAACTTGGTTTATGACCGAGGTACTATTTTTGGCTTACAAACCAATGGACGCACTGAATCCATCCTCATGTCTTTACCACCATTGGTACGCTGGGAATACTGCTATCAACCAGAGCCAAACACCCCTGAAGCTGAGTTATACGACACTTTCCTCAAACCTCAAGATTGGATCCACTGGAAAGGAAGACATCAGTAGTTAGTGTGAGTTATAATACTATGAATAAGGTATATACCAAGAGATGACATTTAGGACTGTGGCTTGTTATTCTCAAGCTACAGCACTAAATAAATCCAAGTGTTATCACCTGAATAATTCTTTAAGGGTGGTAGTTATTCGATTTACGGGAATAACTAACACTTCACCGTGGAAATTATTTGGGTTCATTGTTCCCATACCAATTTCAATTTGAAATAGTAAAGCTAACCAGGGGAGGTAGCGTGATTCAAATCGAGCAAAAAACCCATACAGCCGCAGATGGCAATAATATTATTGTCTTAACACCAGCAGGTCGTTTGGACATTACTACAGCTTGGCAATTTCGCCTGAAACTACAGGAATGTATTTCTAAAATTACACCCAACTTAGTTGTGAATCTCAGCCAGGTAAACTTTATTGATAGTTCTGGTCTGACATCTTTAGTAGCCGGTATGCGAGATGCGGATAAAGCCAAAGGTAGTTTCCGTATTTGTAACGTACATCCAGAGGCAAAACTTGTATTTGAAGTCACAATGATGGACAGCGTGTTTGCAATCTTTGAAACTGAAGAGGAGGCTTTAGAGGGCGTTCCATCTAGTGCTGTTAGTTAAGTAGCTTGATTGTAAAAAGTATTGATTGGCAGCTGATTGGGTCTTGGGCTAAATAACACAGAGTTTATCACTCAAAATTTAAGACTTCAAACTTAATATTTTTCTCGCTTTGTATAACAGCAAGGTTCCCATATAGCTCCCCAAGAAGCATTTTCAGTGATAGGATTTATGCGTCTATTCCCAAGTAACTTCAAAAGCTAGGACAACCTGCACTGTATTATCTAAATAAGTAAAAGGAGTGGCAGTAAACTGAATAACTGCCAAAAACTAATTGCTGCCAGTTTACATTAATGACATTAGCTTGCTCTGTGAATAGAGTCAGGCTATTTTTTGTGAGGATAGGATAACCTCATAATTAATAATTTTACTTAACAACCTATGTTAATTTACATACCGATAATTGGCATCAGGGGTAAAACCCCCCATTTAAATTGGGGATTGTTTCAGTGACCAAACAGTAATCGATATCAAGCCAATGGTGGGACTTATTGCGGAAGACAGGTAAAATAAATTTGCACCAATAAGTTATTGTAAATATCAAACGATCGCTATCAGTTCCCATCTCAACTTGGCAAAGTTGGCTGGAAACGAGAGAATAAAATTACATCGCCCTGAAACAAAATTTGTGAATAACGTCCGTACTGTCTCTGATACAAAGCGAACCTTCTACACCCTTCATACCCGCCCGATAAATACTATTTATCGACGGGTAGTAGAAGAATTGATGGTAGAAATGCATCTGCTGTCAGTGAATGTTGATTTTAACTACAACCCAATTTATGCTTTGGGTGTTGTCACCACCTTTGAGCGTTTCATGGCAGGTTATAAGCCGGAACAGGATAAGGAGTCGATTTTTAACGCCCTTCTCAAGGCTGTGGAGGTAAATCCAGATACTTATAAACAAGATGCTCAACGCTTACAAGCTGTAGCAAATGATTTGCCCGTTTCAGATTTAATCGGGTGGTTAAGTCAAAGCACTCAGTTAGATAGAGATGCTGAATTACAAAATACCCTACAAGCGATCGCAAATAACTCCAACTTTAAATACAGTCGTTTATTTGCGATCGGTTTGTATAGTTTATTGGAATCCTCAGATCCAGAATTAGTCAAAGATGAAAAGCAGTGTAATGAAGCTGTTAAAACCATTGCTGATGGTTTGAGTTTATCTGAGGACAAAATCATTAAGGATTTGGAGTTATATCGCTCAAACCTAGATAAAATGACTCAAGCTATGATTGTAATGGCAGATATGGTTGCTGCCGATCGCAAAAAAAGGGAACAACGTGCTACACCATCAGATAGCACACCAGCTCCCCCAACTAACAACGAATAACTGGGAGTTAGGAGTTAAGAACACAATTCATAACTCCTCACTCCCAGCTTTGGATTATTAAACCCCCAGTACTTTGTACATTAAGCTACTGATTCCAGTACTTTGTACATTAAGCTACTGATTAAAGAGAGCGCGAACGCCCCCATAATGGCGCTCCAAATACCGAACCGCAGACGAAAGCCTTGAACTAGCCAAGCAGCAAGACCAAAACAAATCACGGTAATAATAAATGTGAATAAGCTTGAAAACAAGTCAAACGTGAGAAAGTTTGGAACTACAAAAAATAATCGTAAAAATGGTCTGATAATTGCGGTAACAATCCCCAATACGGCAGCTGAGATAAATGCTTTGCCTGGAGAATCAATTTCTACTCCCAAGGGGAGTTTGCTAATAATGTATAAGCTGACAGCTGTTATAACCCAGGTAATTAACAGGGCTACGATATTATTCATTGCCACAATCCCTGAAACTTGAATGGCGGTTTACGAAGCCTTACGTCATCTGAAGTAAATAACGTATACTATACCAAGTTGCTGGCATGGTTAGTGAAGTACCCCTAGTTTCGCTATAGCCTTCGGCATAGCTTTGCTAACGCTACACTAGGGGCTAAGCGCTGACGCGCACGCTCCACGCTAAGCGGAGCTATGCCGTAGGCTTTACGCGTCTCATTCGCCGTTGCTCCGTTAGGTATCCCAAAAAAAAATGGGTATCCGGAACCAAATCCGGTCTGAGTCTTACACAGCGTCTCTGGCATTTCTGCCTTTATCCCCTCAAGGAGGAACCCGCGCAGCCGTAGGGCTAGCAAACACTGTTTGACTATTTGTAACTTAGCAGGAATTTTATGTATAAGGGAAATTTATTTTATATATCTTTATCTTTACAGGATTGAGGGAGTGAGGGTTGATGGTTGATGGTTGATGGTTGGTGGTTGACAGTTGACAGTTGACAGTTAATAGTGTTGAATTCATCACTCCTTCACTCCTTCCCTCCGGGCGGGGAAACCCCGCCCCTACTCCTTCACTCCTTCACTCCTTCACTCCTTAGTTCCTCAAGCATCAAGGCTTTACCGGCACTGTCTGGGGCTGGCTTGGTGCAGTTGGTATGGGGGCTTGATTATTTGATGGTGGTAGATTGAAATTAGGACTACCTGGAGAAAGATTGTTTGGGGCAGGATTAATAGGTGTAGGTGTGGTAGATGAAGAGTTATTAGAAGCTCCTGAGGGTCCAGGAATAATTCCTAAGGCAACGCGATCGCCTCCAACTTGCCTTAGTATATCTAATGTTTCAATCACATCATTATACGTAGCAGTACGAGATGCATTTAATACTAATATACCCTGAGGATTTTGTTGTAGGTACTGTTTTAATTTCTCTGCTAGCTTCTCCTTAGTCACGGGTTCTTTTTCCACAAAAGTCTGACCAATGGCATCTATGGTGACAGGTAAGATATTGCGCTTACCGGGTTGTGAATTAACCTGAGAAGAACTGCCCGTTTGTGCTTTGGGTAAGTCTACATTAATTGCTTGCTGGCGAGTAAATTGCAAGGCGGCGAGTAGAAAAAATGTGAGGATGCAAAAAACAACATCAATTAAAGGAATTATTTGAATTTGTACGTCTTCACCAATATTTTGCAGATTAATTTTCATTATCGACCTCTCACACCGGATATCAAGTTGTAATCTCTAATTAATTATCAAGTCTCAGAATCCTTTTGATCCCCACTTTCAGCCAACTTATTTTGATTTGGTTCGGTATAATTGGCGAACTGATTATCTATAGATTCTGTGGCGGAAGCATCACCAACGTCTATATCTTTGGTGGTAGATTGTTGTGGCTTAACTCCAAAAGTGCTTGTATCGCGGCTGTGACGATATTCTGGGGGTGATTGTCGATACAGTAATTCTAGCTCATTCCCCGCTCTGCGAAACACTTTGGCTTGGTTAATCACAAAACTTTGAAATAGACGGTAGAATACCAAACTAACAATGGCTACAACTAGTCCAGCAGCAGTACTAATCAAAGATTCACCGATACCGGAAGTTACACCGGCAGCAGCTTGGGTTCCCAAGTCTCCGATTCTAATGGCACCTAAAGAAGTAATTAAGCCTAAAACCGTACCTAATAATCCTAATAGGGGAGATAAGGCTATCACCACTTCTAATAGCTTTTCTCCCCGGCGCATTCCTGCTAATTCTTCTTCGGCGCTGGATTCTAATGCCAATCGGAAAGTTTCTGGATCTGTGGAGGATAGGTTTAAAGGCGCGTAAAGAAATCTACCAATGGGTTGATCAGTTGCCCGTTTAGCTATATCTCTGGCGATTTCCCAATGATCTTTAGCCGCTTCCAAGACGCGATCTACTGTTGCCCTTTCTTGGCTTAAAATCCGCAACCAAAACCAAAATCGCTCAAAAATAACGCTCAAGGATAAAATTGAGAGGGCTAATAGGGGCCACATCGCAGGACCACCTTTTTGAAATAGTTCTAATATATCCACTGCTGTAACTCTCCTCTTTCCATGCTTCTGCAAATATCCCTAATTACTTTATTCGTTAGAATTAATGCACTATCTTGATTATTGCGGAATTACCAATATTTAGGGAATAGCTACAGTTGTATTGGTAGCATTTTCCTGATTAATTAGTGCGGTTATTCCCACAGGAAGTTTAGGGCATAATTTGTCAAAATTAAAGACAAGTAGAGGTTAATCTCATGAAGTTTTCTATCCAATCTATTTATACATGGTATCGTAATTTGCTCCGCAATCCTAAGTACAGATGGTGGGTAATTTTAGGTACTTTGGTGTATCTTATTAGTCCCATTGATATCGCTCCTGATGTGATTCCAATTTTAGGACAAGTGGATGATGTGTTTTTATTAACACTATTAGTTACTGAAGTTTCTACTTTATTAATTGAAGGTTTTAAATCACGTCAAGGTCAATCGACCGCAGAGAATGTAGCTAGTACTACTTATGGAGTAAATACATCTACAGATCATACTGTTGATGTTGATGCTGTTTCTGTAAAATAATATTAAGCGATCGCTACTGGCAATCCTGTTTCTGCGGAACGTCTAGCAGCATCTGCAACTCTCAGGGAGTATAAACTTTCTGCGGGAGTAATATACAAAGGGGTATTGCGAAGTAGATGCTGCAAAACCATAGCTGTATCTTTAGCAAATAAACCCCGACGACTGGCTATGTTCATCGGCATACTTGCTCCTGGTGTTACTAATACTCCTTGTTCGCCATCGATAATAATTCCCCCTTTGGAGCCATGCACTTCAAATCTGCGTTCGCGGCGCCATAGGGTTTCTCCTTTAGCGTAGGTAATTTGCCCCAATAATCCACTCTGAAATTGTAATTGAGCTATACATATACAACCTTGGTAATATTCACCATCTGTCTGCCAAAATCGGTTGTGACAATTAACTGTCAAAACTGGACTAAATAAATCCACCAGACGATGGACGCGGGAAAGAGCGCCCATTAAGGGAAAACCAAACATCTGGTGGTGGTAACTCCATTTACGGGGTGCTGGTAATTCAGGTTTGATGGTGCTGTAGCGGACATAAAAAATTTGACCTATATCGGGCAAATGTTGTTTTAAAGCTTGATGTACTCCCCCCAGTATTTCAATATGTTCCACATGGAGGAGTTTCCTTTGGATTTTGGCAAAGGCAATAATTTCCTCAGCTTCCGCCACATCCAAAGCTAGAGGATACTCAACTACTACGTGTTTTCTCTGAGAAAGGGCAGCTTTGGCGATCGCTCCATGTTCTCGATTGATGGTAGAAATAATTACTAGATCGATGTCTTCTCGGTTAACTAACTCTTCCCAAGTAGCGATCGCTTCACAATTAAACTCTTGGGCAAAGGTGATAGTTCTTTCTGGAGAATGACCACAAACAGCAACTAGTTGAGCCTTAACCGCAATTTCATCACTGTGTAATACTTTTGCCCTCGTTTTTGCTGCATATCCAGTACCTACTAAACCCACCCTAATTCTTGATGTTGTAAATGTATACATAAGTACTAATATTTAGGACAATATTTCAGTGATAAACAGCAAGAGGCATTTCCCTTAGGAGAGAAGAAGTGATGGAAGCAAAGAAATCAACCATCAACTAACAACTAACAACTAACAACTGACAACTGAAATATCGTAAGAATAAACCAAGACGATTGATTGGCAAAATAGGTTTTTCCAAACACATCTATAATATTTTTTGATGAAATAGGGATTTACTGCCTTTTTTAAATAAATAAAACTTATCTATATTCGGGAACTAAATTTCATTACTAATCCGTGGCGGATCAGAGTGGTTTACCTAGTTGCATCCTGCTATTTTTCTCGTAGTATCAGAATTGAAGCAAATTTGGATCGCTATTCCATTTATTAGAGATAGTGCGATCACTGCTTGAGAATAACTTATATTGCCGTTGGCATTAAAGAGAGGAAAATAATGGCAACTTACAAAGTAACACTCGTCAATGCAGAAGAAGGTATAAACCAAACTATTGACTGTCCTGAAGATACCTATATCTTAGATGCAGCAGAGGAAGCTGGTTTAGATCTACCTTACTCCTGTCGTGCAGGTGCTTGCTCTACTTGTGCTGGTAAAATTACGGCTGGTAGCATTGACCAATCCGACCAATCTTTCTTGGATGATGACCAAATCGAAGCTGGATATGTATTAACTTGTGTTGCTTATCCAACCTCTGATTGCACCATCGAAACCCACCAAGAAGAAGCACTCTACTAGAGATTTTCTCGCACCTGAAAGCAAACTCTTGTCAGAGCCACCAAGAGTTTGACATTCGGTGCATAGAGAAAGCGGTTGAGACAGAATTTTACATAAATATTTTCTGCTCGTTCTGCTCAGTCTGCTAAAACAATGATTTAGCAAAAAATACATATCTATGATTTAGTTTAAAGCAGGAACATGAAATATTTGTTCCTGCCTTAACTTAATTTTACGGTTACTGGATCTGACTTAGTGGCTTAATTTGAGTACCGGGATAATAAAACTGGAGAATCCGATCGCTAGACCAACCTAATTTGGCTAGATTTTGCGCTCCAGTTTGACTCAGCCCTACTCCATGTCCTAATCCACCACCAATAAAGGCGTATCCCCAGAGTCCTGGTTTACCTTTGTTGAGGGCTTGTAAATAAAACAAAGTACTCTTGGGAGCAAAAAAGGCACTGCGAACTTCATCTTTGTGTAAATAAAAAGTACCAATGTCAGTTTTGACTGCTAGTTTGAGAATGCGCCCTCCTTCGCTGCGTTCAACAACCTGCATTCCTTGCAACTTCTTAAATTTGGCATAGGGACTGTTTTTAACCCTCATAAATTTTTGCAGTCCCTTAGTAATATTTTCTACCGTACTTTCCCTACGCCAGCGAAACATACTCCACTCGCTTTCATTGAAGCCTTTTTTGAGACTGATAAATCGCCGGAAGTTGGTTTCCGAGGATAAACTATTGGCAGATAAGTTCCAAATATTACTAGGGGTATCCACCACTGGCTGTAAGTAAGGTCGGTTTTCTCCATCCCACACATCACTAAAAGCAGCAGTTACTCCCCCAGTGGTAGAAGAATATAAGGCATCTACTAACTGATTTTCATAGGTTAGTACCATACCCTTAGTAGCAGCGATCGCTTGATCTGTACTGCTGGAAGTTCCATCTAGTCCGTAGTAAACCTGACAGTGGGTATCCGCGCATAATTCATACCCATCTACCTCAAATCTCCGTAAATTCCTCAGAGCATAAGTCCGGGCAATAATGGTCTGTGCTTCTAGGGATGGCATGGGGGCATTAGTGCCGATTTCATAGGGCACCACCCCCCGCAAATAGGTTTCTAGGGGGACATGATTTACAAGGGTGTAGTTACCATAGGCATTGGGTTGGATTGCCAAACTACCGCCATAAGAACGAGAATTTTTTGGTTTCTGACCCCGGCTGACGACAATTAAATTTTTACCGCTACTAATTTCTAAGCGATTGCGGCTGTAACGATAACCATCCACAACCCAACTGACTACGGGTACTTGCTTGAGAATCTTACTATCTATATATGCTGTTTTTTGGCCAGCAGCTTGCGCGCTGTCCAGTAAGAACCGCCTGAGTAAAGGAGTATTGTAAACATCCCTTTTTGCCCACACTTGCCAGCGTTCCGGTTGGGCAATTTCCACCTCAATCCCTTGCTTCCGCCATCTTTTAGCACTATCCTCAGCAGTTTCAAAGGTGCGAAAAGTTCCCAACACCACCCGTTCGTCTAATACTGGTTGGGATAAAGCCTGCATCCCAATTTCTAGCTTCACCGGATTAGCCGTAACTAATTTACGTCGCCCATTACCTTGCTTAAATTTTAACTGCAAGCGATCGCCCTGAGCTGGTTGCAGTTGTAATACATCCTTTGATTGACTGCCAAATCGCTGTACTATACCAATCTTCAGCTTCACATCCGATTGTTTTGCCCCTAGACTTGGTGTCCCCGCGAACCCTAGCCAACAAAAAATTGCGATCGGCAAGGCTTGACATCCTTGGCGGATCGCAGTACCAGAAAAAGACCAGAACGAGATATTCATGAAAATATTTTCTACTAACAGTGCAAAATATTGGTGCACCTTAGGTGTGGCGTTTGTTACCCCATAATAGCATTGTATTTTTTCTAATTACTTGCAAAATAAACTCATAACGAGTATGATTTATTTAGATAAGAGAACACTTTTAGGGAAAAGCTGTTATGGTCAGGGTAGAAAAAATTCCATTGCACCAAATTCGGCGACCCTTGCCAAGGCTAAACGATCCGGACAAGGTACAAGCCTTAATGGAATCAATTCGGGAAATTGGGCAACAAGAACCCATAGATGTTTTAGAAGTAGATGGACAATACTACGGATTTTCCGGGTGTCACCGCTATGAAGCTTGTCAGCGTTTAGGGCAAGAAACCATTCTAGCCAGAATTAGGAAAGCACCCCGTAGTGTATTGAAAATGCATTTAGCGTAATAGTCAATAGTAATTACTTATTTGTGATCAACAACCAATTAGGAGTAGATTATGGCAACTCAAACAGGAGCATCCCTACCAGTGAACATCGGCATTGACGAAGCTAGTCGCGTGAAAATTGCTGAAGGACTATCTCGTTTGTTAGCTGACACCTATACTTTGTATCTGAAAACTCACAATTTCCATTGGAACGTAACTGGACCAATGTTCCAAACATTACATTTAATGTTTGAAACCCAGTATACAGAGTTAGCCTTAGCCGTAGACTTAGTTGCAGAACGCATTCGAGCATTAGGCTATCCCGCACCAGGAACATATAGCGAATACGCCGAACTCACTTCTATACCTGAAACTCCAGGAGTTCCCAAGGCTAAGGAAATGATCCGTTTATTGGTGGAAGGACAAGAAGCTGTAGTGAGAACCGCTCGTTCCATCTTTCCTGTAGTGGAAGAAGTCAACGACGAACCTACGGCAGACTTATTAACTCAGCGAATGCAAATACATGAAAAAAATGCTTGGATGCTGAGGAGTTTGCTGGAAGATTGACACTCTCACCATCACACCCGCAGGGTAGGAGTGATGGAGTGATGGAGGGAAGGAGTGAAGGAGTGAAAGAGTGATGGAGTGATGGAGGGAAGGAGTGATGGAGGGAATAAAAGAAATAAGGCGTTGCTGAATCGGAGTATGAATTTGAATTTTTGGCATGATTAAACAA
>JASJDS010000110.1 GCA_030065055.1 Calothrix sp. MO_192.B10 | reverse complement strand
AAATCAGTAACGGTGAGTCAGCGCGGTGGACGGTGAGTCCAGTGCTGCGGGAGGGTTTCCCGACCCAGGCAACTGGCGCTCGCATAGCGTGCGCGAAGCGCGTAACCCGAAGGGGTTCCCCGGCATAAAGCGACTGACGAACCCGAAGGGTGACGCGACCTGCACGATAAAGCCTAAAAAAGGTAGAGAAATTGTTCATACAAGAATTTAGGCCCGTTTGGGGAGGGGCACTTCCTGAACCCTAAACAAAATGCCTGTGGAGGCGGTCTGGCGGGGGCAAAAAACATAGGTTATTTGTCTAGTTAAGAGCCTAAGAGGCAGGAAGAAAATGTGGAGTAGCATGGGTTCACCCTGCTACGGAACAACATTTTTGAATCCCCTTCGTTTCAACAAGGGGAGTATGTCAAATGATTCCAAGGTTTTTTACCTTGTCTCAAATCCTATGCTTTTTTCTTGGTGATTTCTAGGTAACTTTGGTAGTAACAATGGTTCTAAGCTGTTGTGCATTAAAAATGCACAACAGCAAGAAAGAAGGAAGAGGGTTTGAGCGGAAGAAGTGACAACAGTTGTAGCCATTAACCAATGCCAAATCAATATATAAGTTAAACGCTCCCGCAGCTTATCAATCAATATTTCACCTGATACGCAGAATTTTGCGGTAAAATAATATTCTTCATGTGGTAACAACAGCAAATTTTTTGCTTAGATATGGTTCAGTACACTCTCGCTCAAAGCCCAGAAATCATCCTCACTGTTCCTGGTAAAGATTCAGCCAAAGCCCGCGATAAAGCGATGGATCAATTAATGGAACTAATGGAAGAGGGTCAGCTACCAACTGAATTAGAAGATGGGTTTGGTCCCCAACAATTAATTGAAGTCAAAGAACCAAAAAGCACCGCAGCTAGTGGAGAAGAAGAGGTAACTCAAGCCGTGCAAATTCTCAGTAATTTGGCAAATCTCAAGCTGAAGGTGCAAGAATCAAAAGCTGAAGCCTTGGAAGCACGGCAAGCAATTGATATACTATTTTCAGATGAAGCGATCGCAGAAGAAGAAATTGTTCGTTTAAAGGAAGGGTTTAAAGTCCTCAAAAGTTTTGCCCAAGCCAACCTCCGTTACCAAGAAGCCAAAATCAAGGCAGAAGATGCCCGTCGAATACTAGACAGAGCATTAAAATCCCCAGACAGCTAGTGCCCCTGCGCGTCAGTCAAAAGTTAAAAGTCAAAAGATAAGTTTTAAGGTAAGCCATAAATGCCTTGCCCAACCTGGGTTTAAGAACCCCAGTAAATCTATGATTTACTGGTCTACAATTACTGGGGGTCAGAATCCCCCAGGAACATTGAACCTTCTTCCGCTCAAACCTTCTTCCGCTCAAACCTTCTTCCTTCTTCAATTCCGCGCCCACTGTACTAATTACAGGGGAAGACTAATCAAAAATTCCGTACCCTTACCAGGAGATGATACACACTCCAAACTACCACCATGCTGTTCTGTAATAATTTGTTGGCAAATAGAAAGTCCTAACCCCGTACCTTTTCCTTCTGGTTTAGTTGTAAAAAACGGGTTAAATATCTGACTTTGCTTGGATTCTGGTATACCCATACCATTGTCTGCAATCTGAATGATAATTCGTTCTTGTTCTAGGCTAGTACAAATATGAATTTGAAGATTTTTTGATTCTTTATCCCTACCCATTAATGAATCTTCTAGTGCGTCAATGGCATTTGCTAACAAATTCATAAATACTTGATTGAGTTGTCCCGAATAGCACTCAATTAGTGGCAATTTACCATATTTTTTAATCACTTGAATTGCAGGACGATGTGGTTGAGGTTTGAAACGATGTTGTAAAATCATCAAGGTTGTTTCTAAACCTTCATGAATATCAACAGCCTTTTTTGTATTTCCATCTCTCCGTGAAAAAGTCCGCAAGGATTGCATAATTTCCCGCACACTATCTGTACCCAACTTCATGGAATAAACTAATTTGGGTAAATCTTTTAATACGTGTTCCAAATCCATTGATTCAATTTGGTTATCAATAGCTTCACCAGGTTCGGAAAACTGCTGTTGATAAAGGTGTACCAAATTAACTAAGTCATCAACATAATTTTGAGCATGATACAAATTAGTAGCAATAAAACCAATGGGATTATTAACCTCATGGGCTACCCCAGCAACTAATTGTCCTAGTAATGATATTTTTTCAGACTGTACCAGTTGTAATTGGGTTTGTTTGAGATTTTCCAGAGTTTGAGAAAGTTCGGCAGTTCTTGCTTCTACCCTCTGTTCTAATTGTTGCTTTTGTTTTTCTAGTTCTAAATTTAATTGTCGGATTCTTAAATGTACTTGGATACGTGCTAATATTTCTTCTTTCTGAAATGGCTTAGTAATATAATCCACAGCTCCTAAATTTAAGCCTTTGACTTTCTGATCTATGTCTGATATTGCTGTCATGAAAATGATGGGAATATCCTTGGTATTTGGTTCTGAATTTAGCATTTTGCATAGTTCAAAACCATCTATTTTGGGCATAATTATATCTAGGATAATCAAATCTGGATGGAATAATTTAATTTTATTGAACGCAGTTTCGCTATTTATTTCCGCAATGACATTATATCCAAATTCAGTTAATATAATAGACAGAAAATCTAGGTTGTAATAACTATCATCAATAATAAATATTGTGGCAGATGCATCCAAGTTGGGAGATAGACTTTCCATAGGATTATTTATTAATCAAAAATATATTGGTAGATTCTATTAGATGAAAATAATATCCTTTGATTTAAAGATATTTGTGGTTATACCAAATATATATTTCCCACAGAAAAGCAGAAAATTCACATCAATACCCAGATAATCGAGAAAGCAAGCAATACCAACCGAAACCTGAAAGGACTAAGAGGCACGCCAGTTCACGGCAGTTGCTTTATGCCGGGACTCGCGTAAAGCCTACGGCATAGCTTCGCTTACCGCGTAGCTTGCGCTTTGCGCTCAGCTCCTCCGCAGGATTCACCCTTGTGGAGTACTGCCTCACCACCGTAAGTGTTTCACCGCAACGAAGTGGCTCCCCAACCTACACCTAAATTCATAAAAGTCCTTAAGAATAAGGGTTTTGGATTTTTATAAGCGCGAGAGTGATTAAAGGGGGTTAGGGATATTTCTGGCTTTTGCATCAAAAATGCGATGGGTGCGATCGCTTGCTAAATAGCCAAAAACTTAGGTTATTCAGTACTTGTTAGATCAAATCCGGTTAAATAACCGCAGTAAAAATAAGGTATAGCTTCTCCCCGCAACCGATAGCCACGTAATTGTTCTTGTACCCACTCGCCTTTGGGGTCAAACAAGCAGTATTCTTTGAATCCTAATACCACTTCTCTATGAAGCTGCGCTGAATATTCCAGCTAATGAAGCTCACGCAAAGACGCATTAGACACCGTTCGACGAAGTCGTTCTCGAAGAGTAGGTGGCTTCGGTGTAGGGTAGACGCAAAGACGTAAAGTTAGCCAGTATTTTATTAAGCGCATTGTTACAAAGAATTAGTATAACTATTCATAAAGTGTCTTTTTGAATACCTCATTTTGATCCTTTGTTCCTGCGGATGTGATTCGCCATAAAAATTCACAATACCCCAAATTTGTTTATGTACTTAGGCTATTAATTTTGATTAATAGTTACAAGTTATAATTACTTTTTACCTATAATGTATAGATAAAATATGTATTTCATGGTAAAAATAATAACTCACCTAAATGAATTGTTGAAAACTAAAAAAAGCTACAATTAGGTAAAAATAAAACCATGCAAATAGTCAGTTTTTCGGGAACACCAGATTTGCTCTCGGAACAGGAGCAAACAAGACATCTTGCCAGTTTTAGCCTCACTGCACCTACCCCCGAATCAGGATTGGCGATTGATTTTGACTTTTCTGAGAGTACTGCGGTAGGGGGAAGTGATTTTGAAATCGATTTTGCAGCCAGTGAAAACATTCTCTCTCTTGAGTTCCTCCCCGATGGTAGTGGTGGTACTGTTACCTTGGCTGGAGGTGTAACCACAGCGACGGTGGTGGCGGTTCCCTTAATTGATGAGGATGGGGATGCTGAAATTCTCACTGTGCGGTTAATTGATGGTGAAGGCTTTGAGTTAGCTCCGGATAATAATAGCTTTACAGCTACCATAGTAGACTTTAATGAGATTATAGGTGGCAATGGTAAAGATTTTCTCGAAGGAGATCAGTCAGGAGCGCCAACACAGAATGATCTAATTAATGGTGGCAATGGTCAAGATACCCTTTTGGGAGGGGAAGCTAGCGATATTCTAAATGGCGACAACGGCAAAGATTTCTTGCGGGGTGGTGAAGGTGATGACACCATCAGCGGTGGCAATGGAGGGGATACCTTTGTGCTAGCTGAAGGAGAAGGAACAGATACGATTACCGACTTTGGCAATGGACCCGATGTTATCGGTTTAGCTGATGGTCTGACATTTGCTGATTTGTCCTTCTCCCTCAGCGATATCATTGTCACTGCCACTTCGGAAACTCTAGCCACTTTGACTGGCATTAATACCACTACTCTCACTGCTGACGATTTTACCATCGTCTAGCACTTGATACTCTCGCCGTAAAATCACGTCGGTGGTTTTACGTTAAAAATAGTATTTTATTATACTAAAATCGAAAACCATAAAGTGCGATCGCAATTCCTCGTAGGTTGGGTGAAACGAAGTGGAACCCAACAAATAACAGGAGGCGGAGCCTCCTTTCCCCTAGTTACCAGGCTGAGCCTGGTAACTAGAATATAGAAGTTAGCAGTTAACTCAAGTTTACTTACTGATAATCTTTGATACCTGTAAAATCGCTGTGATGTAGTCGAGCATTTTTGAAAATGGCGTTGGTTAAATCTGCACCATGAAAGGATGTTGTTTTATAAGTAAATATATTTTTAATTGTTAGATTAAGACAGGCGAATGTTAGCTTAAAAGATAACAAAGAAAAAATTCCTAAAGCAATACCTGGAAGAAATTTATCAGTACTCAGATATGTAGCAGCTTTCGCTGACAATAAAAATGTAAATCCATAAGCAGAAATAGTAGCAATGGTATGAATTAAAATTGGCAAGATTCCCCTAATGAAGTAAAAACTTACTCCAGATATAACTATGGCTGCGATAAATGCGGAAATTCCAGCAGCTTGAGGATTTTTCCCCCCAGCAGCAATTCCACCGTAATAAAAACCCATTAAAGCTCCTGATGCACCTGCTGATAAGGAAGTAATGATTCTTTGCCAAACAAATTTCGTACCAAAAAGATTGTTTAGGTAATTATCGAACTCGTATGAGAGTGGTAGAAGAACTCCAGAAATTCCCAAACTAATGAATAATGCCAATGCAAACCCCCAAAAAGGGTCTTCTGGAGTGCGAGTGATGATACTAAACATCATCTGAGAAATAGCATGGAATGCCAAAATACCCACAATGATGACAAATATCCAGACTAGGAATAAATCTTTGATAGTTTGTCCGGCTTTTACTCCTTGAAAATTTGCTCCCCTTAATGAGGCGTTATTGAAGTTACAGCCGCGAATATCTGCATAGCTAAAGTCTGCCCCATCAAGATTTTCACCTTGAAAAGAACGATCGCTTAGATTTTGGTTGCTAAAGTTAAAAGACATTCGTCATACCAATTCACAATACCCCAAACTAAGACAAGTGAAGCAATTTTTCCGGACTATCGCAATAGGTTTACTGTTGTTGCCAATGTTACTGTATGCTGGGCAGCACTTTAAGCGTCCATCACTGACAAATACCAAGAAAATTTTATTTCCAGGGATTGAGTATGAACGCAGGGTATTGAACAACCCCCGTCCAATAGTGGTGCATATCGTCAGTGTGGATTTAACAGTTCCGGGAATTAAAGTATTTGTCACACCTCCAGTAAATCAGCAAACTAAATTTACCCAAGCACGAACCACATCTGATTTTCTCCAGGAATTTCAACTACAGTTAGCGATGAATGCTAACTATTTTTATCCCTTCCGCGAAAATACTCCTTGGGATTATTATCCCCGCAAGGGAGAGATGGTGACTACGGTGGGACAAGCAATATCTAATGAGAAAATTTATGGGCAGGCTAATGCTAATTGGTATGTTTCATGTATTGCTGATAATAATATTGTGCAAATTCTGAAAAGTGGTAGTTGTCCTGATGGTACTTTGCAAGGTGTTGCTGGTAGGGAAATGTTAGTTTTTGATGGCAAGCCTGGAACTCCAAATCATCCCCAGGATAAACCATATGCACGGGTTGTTATTGCCACAAATAAGCAGGGAGATAAAGTTTGGTTAGTTGCGGTGGATGGGAAACAACCCCTGTATAGTGAAGGTTTAAAAAAAGTTGAGTTGAGGAATATTTTGGTCAAGTTGGGTGTTGATAGGGCTTTAAATCTAGATGGCGGGGGTTCTACTACATTGGTAATGGAAAAGGATGGTCAACCACGGTTATTAAACTCTCCCAGTCATACTAAAATACCCATGTATGAGCGACCTGTTGCCAATCATATTGGTTTTTATGCAGATACTCGTTGACGTTACTGTTTAGTCAGTTCTTCTGCTTGTCACCTTGCTAGTGCTTCATTAGTTTTGAGGGCTAGGTAAGGTGATCCCCGACTTCTGAATCAATATCCGTACATTGTAACAATTTCTAGGATAGAAGTCGGGGATCTAAACAGTGCCAATTCCAAAGCTAGAGAACACAATACTATTATTTGGGTAGGAGAAAAACTTTTTACCCTAATATCAATACTTTTATAATTACTACCATTGTCACCCAAAATGAGGAAGCGATCGCTCACCTCATCTAAGATTTTGTTTTTGAAATTAACTTCCAGGTTGTCAAACAGCTTGAAGTTTTGAATACGGATTGACTCAACCTTCATGGGATGTGCGTGGTGAAGACGTAATTGTTAGTATCTCTAAAATCATTTTAAACCACCACATTATCCGAACCCTGTACAATAATAGTCAACCTAGATTATGTTGTACCAATGAATTATAAGCCTCATGAATTCGCAAAAATTGTAGGTGTGTCAGTAAAAACTCTTCAACGGTGGGATATTCAAGGAAAGCTCCCTGCGAAAAGAACACCTTCAAACTATAGATATTATACTGACGAAGATTTGAGGATTGCTTTGGGAGAAAAACCAAAATCCAAAAATCGCGAAGTTGTGGTTTATTGTCGAGTTTCTTCAAGCAACCAAAGACCAGAATTGAAGAACCAAGTAAAAGCGATGGAAGAATTTGCGAATAATTGCGGATATCCTGTGTCTAGGACTATTTCTGAAATAGGTGGTGGACTAAACTTCAAAAGAAAGAAGTTTATAGAAATGATTGTTTCGATGCTTAAAGGTGAAATCGAAGTCATAATAGTAGCCCACAAAGACAGAATGTGTCGTTTTGCCTTTGATTTTGTTGAACAACTTGCAAAGTATTCTGATTGCAGAATTATCGTTGCGAATCAAACTCACTTATCACCACAAGCTGAATTATGCGATGACCTGCTGGCAATAGTCTATTGTTTTTCTTGCCGTTTGTACGGTTTGAGAAGTTATTCCAAAAACCTCAAAAAAGAATTAAAAGAAGCTATTAACAATCCTAGACAAAACGAGTTAGAATGTAAGAGTAAAGAAATTCAATGCTGAGGAAGGTCGATGTCTGAATATATGTTGCTTGGAATCAAAACTAAATTGAATTTAACTTCAGACAAAAAAGTTTTGATGTCCAAGCACGCAGGCATCAAAAGATTCACTTATAACTGGGGATTGGCAACTTGGCAAGAATTATATCAAGCAGGTTGTAAGTTCAATTACAGAACTCTTAGAACCTTTTTTAATAAGCACGTAAAAGCCGAGTATTCTTGGATAAAAGAAAAAGGAGTTTGCCAAAAAATAACTGAGTTTGCTTTTGAGGATTTAAATAACGCCTTTACTCGTTTCTTCAAGAATTTAGGTGATTATCCAAAATTCAAGAAGAAAGGTAAAAACGATTCGTTCACAGTGAATTGTGGTGGTAAACCCATGCCTTTTGGAGGGAAGTCAATAAAACTTCCTACTATCGGTTGGGTAAAGCTTCATGAAGGATTGCCTCATGGGACTACCTCAAAAGTAACAATTTCTCGTATTGCTGATGATTGGTATATTTCTTTCACTTATAACCAAAAGAAGCCGCAAAACTTGGAAGATAGGACACCCGTTGTCGGTGTCGATCTAGGAATAAAAACACTCGCAACCTTATCAACTGGGACTATATTTCAGAATGCAACTTATCTCAGGAAGTACCTCAAAGAACTAGCTCGTTTACAGCGTAGATTACAGCGCAAGGAGAAAGGTAGTAGTAATCGATTAAAAGCCAAAAAGAAGCTTCAAAAAATGTTTGCTCGTATTGCATTCTTGCGGAAAGACTTGCTACACAAAATCACTACGTACATATGCAAAAACCACGCGACAATTGTACTAGAGGATTTGAATGTTTCCGGGATGATGTCAAACGGTAATTTGGCTTTGTCTATTTCTGATTGCGGATTATACGAGTTTAGAAGGCAGATTGAATATAAGTCGGAGAAGTTCGGATGCAAACTAATATTTGCAGATCGATGGTATCCTTCTTCAAAACTTTGTTCGACTTGTGGGCATAAACATGAAAAACTAGCCCTAAAAGACCGTGTGTTTGTCTGCCCTAACTGCGGTTTTGAGATGGATCGTGATCTGAACGCCGCAATAAATTTAGCAAAACTAGCTTATTCCATTTAATGTTAAAAAAATCGAGGATGGCTTGTCCTTGAAAGCCTGTGGAGGGATAACCGCTCCGATGCTCCCAGTGAAACAGGAAACAGAAGTCGTAAAAGTCAGGTGTCCGACCTGTCCAGGCTTTGTAGAGCAGTACGACAGCTTTTAAAGCAAGGAAGAATTATTGGTGCCCAAAAAATAGGTCGCTTTTGGCGAATTCCTTTGAAAAACGGAATGCCTAAAATCAAGACAGCAAAAAAAGGTCCCAAAGCAACTTGGAGAAAAAGGGTGAGAAAAGCTCCCACAATTATCCACATTGATGGACCAACATTGCGCCGCAATAGCCGCAAACACGAAACCGAACCAGTAATTTTAGTCCGGCAAGGTTCACGATGCCCCACATCCTGCCATGAAGTTGACGTGAAAGGACCATGTCGATTGGTTTATCGACCAAATCAGCCTTTATCATCTGGTGGTGCAACTTTGTGGATTGAAGTGGAACCAAATACTAATGTCACTACAAAGCTTTTTAGCTAGAACAAACTTAAACCACCGCAGTCTCAGGCACCCCAGATAACATTTTCTCAAATGCATCTATCAAAGTTTGCAATTGTTTATCTGCTTTTAACACTCCTACACCCCTTGCTGTTACTTTCCCAGGGGAATAAACAAAACGGTTTCTCATAGTTTCGGTTAAGTTCTCCGCTAGTAGGTTCCAAGCGGGTTCTTCCATTGGTGTTTCTAAGACAATGTGCTGCTTGTTCTCTGGTTTAATGCGGCTAAATCCCAGCTTTTTCGCCATTTGCTTGAGTTCCATGACTCGCAATAATTGAGTAGCTGCTGCTGGTACTGTACCATAGCGATCGCTCCATTCGGCGGCAATTAGTGCTAGTTCTTCCCTGGATTTGGCTGTGGCGACGGCGCGATAGGCGCTCACTTTTTGATCAATGTCGGGGATATAATCACTGGGAATCAATGCTGTGAGGTTGAGATCGATTTGGGTATCGTCAACTTGGGGTATTTCCTGTCCCCGGATTTCCCGGATGGCTTCTTCTAACATTTCCATGTATAAGTCGAAACCAATCACGTCCATCTGTCCCGATTGTTCTGCACCTAGTAGGTTACCCACTCCGCGAATTTCCATGTCCCGCATGGCTAGTTGATAACCGGAACCCAGTTGGGTAAATTCTTGAATTGCCCGCAATCGCTGTCTGGCGGTATCAGATAATGTTCTTTGTTGGGGATAAAATAACCAGGCATGGGCTTGAATTCCGGCACGTCCTACCCTGCCCCGTAATTGGTACAACTGGGATAAACCAAAGCGGTGGGCATCTTCTATGAGGATGGTGTTCACCCTAGGAATATCTAAACCAGATTCAATAATGGTGGTACAAACTAATACATCTGCTTCCCCATTACTGAAGGTGAGCATGATGGATTCTAACTCACTTGGTTCCATTTGCCCGTGGGCGATCGCCAGTTTAACTCCGGGTATCATTTGCCGAATTGAGGCTGATGTTTCTTCAATGCCTTCTACCCGTGGAACTACGTAAAAGACCTGTCCTCCCCGGTCAAGTTCTTGGCGGATGGCACTGCGGATAGTTTCGGAAATCATGGGGGAAAGGTGGGTTTTGATGGGGCGACGGGATGGTGGTGGGGTGGTAATTAAGCTCATTTCCCGAATGCCGGAGAGGGACATATATAGGGTGCGGGGAATGGGGGTGGCGGAAAGGGTAAGTACGTCTACTTGGGTTTTCAGGGATTTAATTTTTTCCTTCTGGTTTACCCCAAACCGTTGTTCTTCATCTACTACTAATAATCCCAAGTCTTTGAAGGCAACTTTTTTGCCTAGGAGTTGGTGGGTTCCCACCACCACATCTAATTCCCCTGTTTCTAATCTCTTTTGAATTTGTCGCCGTTCTTCGGCGGTGCGGAAGCGGTTGAGTAAACCAACGTTGATGGGGTAGGGAGCAAAACGTTCTTTGATGGTGTGGTAATGCTGTTGGGTGAGGATGGTGGTGGGTGCGAGGAGAGCCACCTGTTTATTGGCTGTCACGGCTTTAAAAATCGCCCTAATTGCCACCTCAGTTTTGCCAAAGCCTACATCCCCACATATTAACCGATCCATAGGGCGATCGCTTTCCATATCCCGTTTGACATCCTGCACTGCTTTTAATTGATCCGTGGTGGGTTGGTAGGGGAAGGATTCTTCCATTTCCTCTTGCCAAGGCATATCTGTGGGGTAGGTAAATCCTTCTTGTTTGGAACGGGCGGCATATAATTTCAGTAAGTCCACTGCCAACTTTTTAATGGCTTTGCGGACTTTATTCTTGGTGTTTTCCCACACCTTACCCGTCATTTTATTCAGTTGGGGTGGTTTGGATGTGGTGGTACGCAACCGAGACAATGCCCCTACTTGATCCGCCGCTACCCGCAATAATCCATCGGCGTACTGTACCACCAAATAATCCCTGGTTTCGTCATTGAGGGTGAGACTTTCGAGTTTGACAAATTTACCTACGCCGTGATTCCGATGGACAACATAATCCCCCGGACGCAACTTATTAGGATCTACTTGCTTGGAAGCAGCTTTGCGACGCTTACGGATGTAACTAGGAGTAGCTAAAGAATGCTGTCCGTAAAACTCCCTATCTGTAATTACAACTAAGCGGAAGGTAGGCAAAATAAACCCTTCCAATTCAGCTAACCCGGAATATTTGAGAGCAACGGGGGTATGGTTAATTTGTAACTTCTCAATTGCTTGGTAGTCCCTGGGGTTGGGAATGAACTGAGCCGGACAATCGTGTTCCTGTAGCAGAGATACAGAACGGCTTGGTTGTGCAGATATAATCCAAATGGCAAAATTTCGGTCTCGTTCTTGTCGCAATGTTGACGCAATCTTAGCAAAAGCGTGGGGGGTGACAGGTACGGAACGGCTGGCTAAATTTATACCGCTATTTTCCTCTGCCAACTCCGACAAATATATGGTTTTAAACCGTGTTACATCCTCCAGACAATCATCCAACATCCGGTGGATTTGTGGTAGTGTATGAGCTTCATTACCGATAATTTCCCATTGTTCTGACGCATTTTCCACCCAGCGATCGCTATGGGCGTGACACTGTTCTGGTTCATCAATGGCAACTAAGGTATTTTCTGGTAAATAATCTATTAAAGAAGCAGGTTTGTCAAAAGCTAAACCCAAAAATCTCCGACTTCCTTCCAGAACTTGTTTTGTCTCCAATACTTCCTGCTCTTCTGTTGACATATAGGGTTCTATGACAGACATATCACCCATCTCTGCCATGAGAATTGGTGCAAAACTAGTAGGAGTAAGTACTAACTGCTCAACTTTATCCAGAGCAGAACGTTGGGTAGAAGGGTCAAACTCCCGAATTTGTTCGATTTCATCCCCAAACCATTCCAACCTCACAGGTAACTCGGAAGACACGGGGAACACATCCACAATATCCCCCCGGCGACTCCACTGTCCTTCCATTTCCACCATCGGTACGCGCTCATAACCCAACCGAGTCACCTGTTGGCTAAATAGCTCCAAATCCGACTCCATCCCCCGCTTCAGGGTAATACAGAAGGGGGTAAAAGCATCTGGTGGGGGTAGGTGTGGTTGTAGTGCTGCATGGGTAGCTACAATTGCCAAATTAGGTAACTGCTTCTCTTCTCCAGTTCCCTGTACTAAATCTGCCAGAACCTGCATTTGTCCCCAAGTCATCTCAATTTCTGGGTCAAATGGTTCGTAGGGGGAAGCCTCGGAAGTGGGGTAAAAATGGACAGTTTTCCATCCCATAGCTTCCAATTGGGAAGTCCAACGGCTAGCTTCTTCCAAAGTGGCGCAGACGACAAACAAATTTTTGTCCCCAGCAGTAGCTAATGCTGAAGCTACCAAACCTTTTGGTAAACGGGGAACCCCATTTAAATGTAAATGTGTTTGTTTCTCTAATTTGGCAAGAAATTCCTGAGAGAGGGAGGAGCGTCCCAAAGCACGCACAATGGAAGAAAAAGCCATAATTCTCTAACTGAGGTGGAAGTTGGTTAAACAAGCAGGTAAGCTCATATTGCTTATCTCATTTGCCCATAGGGGTAGGCTGATATTGTATAGCCATACACGGGGTTCTTGCACTATTCAGCACAACTTCATAAAAATTGGTAGCCCCTCAACTATTTTAAAACGTCAAGAAGTTTCGAGATATTGCTTTCCGCACAATTAACCCCTTCTATTAGCTAATGTCCCAGGGTGAAAACTTCTGGCTTCCTCTTTGTGGGGTGATGCAAACTAGAAAACGTGTAAAACGCGATCCCCGGATTTCTCACAACATTTCTCAAAGCCTTATAAAACCTAGGTTTATGCATTTCGCACTGTACCAAAATCATCGCCGGTTCAAAATGTCCGAAACTTAGTCTAGGTAAGGATTACGACATTAGTGAACGCCGAGCTTGTGAGAAATGCAGGGATCGCATTCGGGATTGCTTTACTCGGTTCCTATGAAGTAGTAGAAGTTCGAGAAAATGACATTCTCTAGTTTGCCGAGTCATGCAAATTATACAAAATGTGTAAATTAAATATTCTATGTATACAAAATATTTACAATTAAAGTGAAAATACTAGCTAGTAAAAGTAAGCTCTTATCTGAAAGGCAAGTAAAAACTTACTCTTTCTTCGGCTACTTCAAATAATCCAGACTTCCTTTCTTAAGAAGTAAGAGCATAATTCAGAGGATACCTAAAGTCAAACAAGAACCTTGCTTGGTAGGAGTTCTCTATGAATGATGAACAAAAAGAAATTCTTGAGATTTATCTTCAGGAATATAACAAGCTAAAGGAGGAGCAGATTCAGCGCATAGGATTCCGTGACAATTTAATTTATGTCACCCTTGGCGTATTTGGTGGGGTTTTAGCATTTGCGCTGGGTGAAAAGTTAAATGCAGACGCACTTCTAGTATTACCTTGGGTGAGTCTAGTTCTGGGCTGGACTTATCTGGTTAATGACGAAAAGATTTCGGCAATTGGCAGATATATTCGTAAAAAACTGGTTAACAAGGTCAATGTAGTGACTGCTAAAGGAGGTGCGGACATTGAAGAAATTGAATCCATCTTTGGCTGGGAAATTGAACACAGAAGTGATAAAAGACGCAAGCGTCGCAAGATTGAACAGTTAATTATTGATGAGATTACATTTGTATTTTCGGGGATCGCTGCTTTGCTAGGTTTTTGGTATTTACTGCCTCAGATGCATTGGGCTATTCAAGTTCTTTGCTGGATTGAGCTTGTACTCTTGGTGGTTTTGGGAGTAGAGATTTTTATATATGCTGACTTGGCAAAAGGTAGGTAGATTGTATGCATTCATCACGCTTAGATAGTAAAACAGTATCTTCTAAAATTGGTATTCTTACAGCTTTAGAAAAGGAATATGCCGCAGTTGCGGCAGTGCTAGAAAACAGAGATGAGGTTGTTTTTGAAGGAAAGGGCGCAGGGAGAAGATATCTGTATGGGGAAGTGCCAGCGTGTAATGGTGGTAGACATTCTATAGTCCTTGCGCTAGCAGCTATGGGTAACAATGCGGCATCAGAAAGAGCGACACTTCTCACAACGCATTTTCCAAAAATTGAATCAATCATTATGGTGGGAATTGCTGGTGGCGTTCCTCATCCAGAAAAAGTAGAGGATCATGTGCGTCTTGGCGACATTGTCGTATCAAGTGAAAAGGGTGTTGTTCAATACGACTTTGTTAAAGAGACAGTTAAAGAAACCAAGTATAGACATCCGCCTCGCCCACCAAGTGCAGCCTTAATAGAAGCAGTTAGACTTCTTAACATATCAGAAATTAAAGGAGAACGCCCTTGGCTGAAATTTATTGATCGAGCACTTGAGAAAGGTAAGGTTCGTCCTTCAGAAGAGGAGGATATTTTACATGACTCTAATGAACCAGAGAAAATAATTCTTCATCCCGCAGATCCAGATCGACAACTAGATCAATCTCGGGTGTTTTTTGGTCCTATAGCATCAGCTAATACACTACTCAAGAATCCAATTAAGCGTGATGAATTACGTGATAAGTTTGGTGTCAAAGCAGTTGAGATGGAAGGATCGGGAATTGCTGATGCTGGCTGGAATCTTGATGTGGGTTACTTAGTTATACGTGGAATTTGTGACTATTGTGACTCTTATAAGAATGATATCTGGCATCCTTATGGAGCAGCAGTCGCAGCAGCCTATACGAGAGCTTTGATTGAATCTATTCCAGCGACTGACCCTATTCCTTCAATTGAATCTATTCCAGCGACTGACCCTATTCCTTCAGATGATGGAAATAAAAGGGAATCAGATCTGCTAAAAGAAGAGTTTCCAAAAATTGCTGACTCCGTACGAAAAGGTAAATTAATTATTTGCCTCGGTTCCGAGATCAATTTAGCTGACAACAAGGACGCTAAATGCCCACCGAGTGATATTCAAATAGCTGAATGCCTAGCTGAAGAAACAGATAAGCGGAAGACCAAGAATTTAATAGGATTGCCTTGTGAAGTCTGTCCCGTCAAATTAACTGAAAGACCAGAAGAACTATGTCCCATTAGAAATGCAATATCTTCAGATACGAAAGATAAATTATTTGATGCACAAAATTTAGCATTTGCTAAATTAGAGATCAGGTGTTGGTCAGAATGGATTATTAAGAACGCTGATTATCAAACTTTACTTACAAAGCTCAGTATGTTCTTTCAAGACGAAGATTACCAACCTAACAATTTACAAAACTCCTTAGCTGAGCTAGCCGCAAAAATTTATGCAAAAAGGGAAGAAGATCTAGAAGAAAGCGATCAGCTATCTCAATTGATGATCTTAACTGCTAATTATGATGTAGGATTGGAAATGGCTTTTGAGGAAGAGAAGTTAGATATCAGTGTCATATCTTATGTTATTCCAAAAGAAAAACAGAATACAGGCATCTTTATGCATAAGCCTTATAAAATTTACAAAAGAAAATATCGGTATAATGATGGAACAGTAAGAAAAATTAATGAGGCTGATGAGAAAAAGGAACTTCCTCTCTTACGTCGTGATAATAAATTTCCGTATATTAAAAATCCAGTTATCTTCAAAATATATGGTGGTGTTTTATACAAAAATGATCAGGGCTATGATAGTTTTGCTGTGGCGGAAAGACATCATATTAATTACTTAAAAAATCCCCAAGAAAAACTGCCTGATACTTTAATTAATTACTTTACACATAGTAATATATTGTTCATAGGTTACAGTGCTAATGATGTTAATTTACGCGCTATCTTACATTATTTTTTTCAAGAAAGATGGTCTAAAAGGATTAATCCAGGATCGAGGGAATACCGGCATATGCCACAAGGATGGTTAATTCATAAGTCGAATTTAGGAGAGATTACTGACAAAACATACTATAAGCACTGGGGGATAAAACTAATCGAAGACAAAGATAATACTACTAATTCATTACTGGACTATTTAAAGAACAATTTATAATAATTTGTAAGTTTACAAAGGTATTTCAATCAGAGGTGATACCATGATTGATAACATTCCTTATCAATATTTAGAACCCTACACAGAAGACAAGGCTTTCTTCTTTTTTGGACGAGAAGAATGGAGGAAAAAAATCATTGAGTCTTTAAAAGTTAATAGACTGACTATACTTTATGGTGAAAGTGGTGTAGGGAAGAGTTCTCTTCTTCAGGCTGGTGTTGCCAATAGTTTGCGCCGATTTGCAGAAGAAAATCGTGAAGAGAAAGAGATTGGGGTTCCCAAATTCACTGTTGTTGTTTTCAAAGATTGGGATAAAAAATACCTGCTAAAGACACTTATGGGACAGGTGCAAAAAGCTGTTGCTGAAGCAATGAAATGTGACTTAGCAGATATCAAACAGCAAGCTGAAGAAATTAAAGCAAAACGACAGGAAGAAGCTAAGAAGAAGAAACGTTCTTTACCATCCAAATTTATTCAGGATTGGCAAGCATGGGCAGAAATTGTTAGTGGAGGGTACTGGGACGGTAAACTGTTTATTATTTTGGATCAGTTTGAGGAATATTTTCAGCAACATCCCGAAGAAAACAAATTTGCTAAAGACTTTGCGGATGCAGTTAACTACCCCAATTTATCTGTTAACTTTCTGATCTCAATTCGTTCGGATATGCGTTATAAACTTGACCAATTCAAAAGTCATATTCCTGGCATCCTTGACAACCGCCTAGAATTGGAATATCTAGACCGAGAATCCGCAGAAGAAGCAATCAAGAAACCTATAGAGCGATATAACTTTATCCAGCAACTAACAAATTCACGGCTGAGTATACTCTCTGGACAGAAAAATGCAGGTAAAAGCTTTATGATACAAGCTGGTGTAATCCCTTATTTGAATAAGATTAACAGTCCTAAGAGTAATATTAGGTCAAATATCCCCTCGTTGCCCGTTGTTCTTTTTAATACCTGGGACAAAGATAAAGATCCTCTAGATGAATTAGTCAAACAAATTAAAGAAAACATTGGAAGCTTTTTGGATGAACAGGGACAGGATTTTATTTCAGATTTAAGCACACTTAGGGAGATTTTAGCAGCCTGGAAAAAGTACATAAAAGTAAAATATAAGGGCAAGAAAATCTTAATTGTCCTCGATCAGTTTGAGCAATATTTGCATAATTTTAAGAATAATTTCCATAAAAATCAAGCGGAAGCATTTAAGGATGAGTTGCGGAAGGTGCTTTTTGATTATGACTTACCAGTTAATTTCTTAATATCCATCCGCAAGAATGCTCTTGAAGACCTCAAAGACTTTATGGATAGTGACTGGTGCGATCACTATTTAGAATTATCTCAGAACTCCGTTAGTATTCAATCCCTTGAAGATCGACCAGCAGACGTTACAAAGCTCAAGCCTTCTACAAAGATTGAACAAGCATTTATCGAGAACGAAGAACAATTTATCACAAACATTATAGAAAAAATTCGCAAGCAGAAGTCAGATAATAGCAGCAATGAGCGTTTACAAAACAATCCGATTGTCGCCCCATATCTACAATTGGTGATGACTGAGTTGTGGAACAATACTGATCCAAAAGATGAAAAGCGTATCCTATCTCTGGAAAACCTGAGAAAACTAGCACTGAAAACTTTTCAAGAACTTGGAGAAATAGAACAAATAGAAGGAAGAGAAATAGAACAAATAAAAGACATAGAAGGAAGAGAAATAGAAGGAATCGTCAAGAAGTATGTGAAGAAAAAAATAAACTCAAAAGACCTAAAGGAAAAAGTTCCCAATGCTTTGGAAGTTGTTCCCTGTCTCTTTTATTACCTATGTACTCCTTCTGGTAGTCAACATTCTCTATCTGTCGAGGATTTAATTGAGTCTTCTAAAGAAGAAACTGATGCCCTTAATTTACCTTCACTGCGACTGGAGGAAACAGAGGTTATAAAGTTGTTGAGATACCTCACAAAAGCCCGCATCATACTACCAATCGGGTCATTGCCAAAACAACGTTATCAAATTTATTTCGATGGTTTAATATCGGCAATTCTGTCTTGGCGAACAGAATATATAAATCAACTTCGCAAAATTAATCTGAAACAGAACCTACCTACTCAGTCCTTAGCTCAGTTTAGGAAAGGAAAAAGAGAATTAGCTGCACTGTTAGCATTTGAAGCATATAAATCTCATCAAGACTATAACTATCCGACCGATTTATCAGAAGTTGATGCAGCCTCACGGAAGATTTTGAGCCAGCTATATTTTAGCTGTTGTCTTGATTGTTACGACTCTAATCAACAGCCTAACGAAAGGGATTTCTGGCAAGTAAAATTCAATTCCGATGGCACAATGTTAGCTGCTAGCAACCAGGATGGAAGTCTGTGGTTATGGGATGTACAGAAAGAGGATATTATTCCTGAGCTTTTAGGTTCGCCAAAGGAAGCTCACAACCCGGAAAATAAACTTAGTGGTTTGGGTTTGGATATAGCACTAGCCTTTAGTAAAGATGACAAAATGCTGATTTCGAGTGGTCGAGATGGGATAATCAACTTTTGGGATATATCTAACTTTAAACCTATTTGTCCTCCTCTTTCAAAACCTACTTCTTCAGGCTTCACTTCAGTAGTTGTCTTTTCCAAGAATGCCGATAAAATCCTAGCAGCAGGTGATAATCAAGGTAAGGTTTGGCTCTGGAATATTAGTGATATCAGTAAAACTCAGCAACCCATAGAATTAACGAAACTAAATTGTCCAGCTAATGAAAAAGGATGGATTTGGTCAGTTGACGCAAGCCCAGATGGGAAGTTACTGGCTGCTGGAGGAGGCGATGGCATTGTCTATCTCTGGAATATCGAAGATCCCCAAAACCCTAAGTTGATCAGGAGTTTGAAAAGACATAAGGAGGAAATTTTTTGTGTGGCATTTTCTCCTAATGGAGAATTCTTAGCTTCAGGAAGCCGAGATTCTACGGTGTGTCTCTGGAAATTAAAGCAAATTGATAATTACATTCAAAATCCACTGAAAAAGGTTTTGAAAGGGCATAAAAAAGGTGTTAGAGCAATTGCCTTTGATTCAAATTCAGGTAGTGGTAAACAAGTAGTGATTTTTGCCCTATCTCTCCTTATACAGAGCGGGTTACACCGACTCGCATTACTACTTCTACAGGACTACCCAAATTCAAATAAACTGGCTTCAGCTAGTGAAGATCATACCATTAGAGTATGGAATCTTGAGAATCTGAAAGAAAAACCACAAGTATTAACTGGTCATTCCTATGACGTTTGTTCAGTTGCTTTCCACCCGCAAGAACCTCAGCGTCTTGTCTCCTGTAGTTGGGATAGAACAATTAGGTTTTGGACTCTAGGAACTGAACCCAAAATCTTTAAAGTATTCGAGAAAGATACCAATAAAAGAGTTTTAGCAGTCACCTGGATTGACGAAACAAGGTTTGCCTTAGTCCGTTCCGATGGAATACAAGTGCGAAAAGATGACAAGCTTACTAATTTAGATAGATCCATCATTCCACCCTTTAAAGTACCTAAAGAGTTTTCTGCTGCTACTTTTTCCGGAGAAGGACAGAAGCAAAAAATTGCTGTTGGCTGTACTGATGGCTCTATATATGTCTATGATATTGAATTTCAAGAACAGAATATACTGTGTACAAATACAAGAGAATTGCAAGGACACAAAAGAAAATTGCATGGATACAAAAAAAGTGAATTACATATACATAGAGGATATAAAATTACCTTACTTGCTTTTAGTCCTGATGGTATGTGGCTTGCTTCGGTAAGTTACGAAGAATGCTATAAAGAACAGTCCTCATTTTATAGAATAGTCAAATTATGGGATTTGCATCCATCATCTCAACCCCATCCTCCTAATCCTAAAGTCCTAATATACGAACTAGGGGCACCAATAACTTCATTTGCATTCTACCCTCTTGATAAAAATGCAGAGGAGCATGAAAATCACAAATATTTAGTCATGGTCGATTCTAATGGTTACATAACACTTTCTAAGTGTGATATTAACCAATCTTCGCAACAACATCCTACGAAACTAAAAAACAACGAAAAAAACAAGCACGACCAATTATATGGCTATAAAACACCAGTTAACTTAGCTTTAAGTGATACTTTAAGAAATCATGAAAGGCGATTAGTTTCAGTTAGTGATAATAATAATTCAAAGGAGTATCCGTGCATTGTTTTATGGTCTTTGAATCACTCAAATAGTGAGAATCAAGAAGAAATCCCAGAATTATGCCGCAACCTAACTAATTATAATTTTTCGCCTACCTCTGTGGCCTTAAGTAACAATGGAAAATTTTTGGCTGTAGGCTATTACGACGGAAGCATTCTGATGTGGAATTCAGAAAAGCTTGACGAAATGGAGAACTCAGACAATAAAAAAATAAAAATAGAACCAAGCTCAATCCTCCAAGGTCATGAAGAAGAAGTTAATATTCTCGCCTTTAGTCCTAATGGGAAAAAACTATTGTCAGCTAGCTACGATAATACAGTTCGTCTTTGGACTGTAGAAACTGAAGACTTAGCTAATGAGCTTAAGAAAAAATTGTATCGTGATTTAACGAATGATGAACGGCAAGAGTTTCTGGGAGTATCTTCTCAATTGCAACCTGGATCTGAATCGTCTTAGATAGTTTTTATCCCATAAGCATATTGCAATACTACTATACTTCGCCCTTCCACCTCTACAACTTGACTCCCTTGGCAAACACGGTTCTCCTCCACAAACTGCGCCTCAGTTGTGTCAATTACAACTTTCCACTCCCGCTCCTGTAGTCTATCAGGAAGGGTAAACTCAACCATTTCTGAGTCAGCATTAAAACAGAGGAAAAAGTGATCATCTTTAACCTCACCAGCAATTTTGGCACCGTTCAAGAAAACACTGAAGGCACTAGCTGAATTCTCCCATTCTGACTCAGTAATTTCACTACCATCGGCAGTAAACCACCTAACCTCATCCTTTCCTAACCAGTTGCGTTGACGAAATACGGGATGCTGACGACTAAACTCTATCAATTGACGGGTAAATTGCAACAGTACCTGATTTGACTCCGTTAAATCCCAATTAAACCAGGAAATCTCGTTATCCTGGCAATAGGGATTATTATTGCCTTGTTGCGATCGCCCCATTTCATCCCCCCCTAACACCATCGGTACTCCTTGGGACAGCATCAGGGTAGTGAGAAAGTTCCGCTTCTGTCTCTGTCGCAATTGCAACACCTCTGGATCATCAGTTTCCCCTTCCACCCCACAATTCCAAGAGCGGTTGTGATTAGAACCACTGTCTTCCCCATTGTCATCGTTGTGCTTCTCATCGTAGCTGACCACATCATTAAGGGTGAAACCGTCATGGCAGGTGATAAAATTGATACTGGCAGAGGGGAGCCGACCCTTGCTGGCGTACAAGTCGCAACTACCAATCAAGCGATCGCGGAATTCCCCTAACTTAATATCTTCACCCCACCAAAAATCCAGCATTACGTCCCGATACTTACCATTCCACTCTGACCACAAAACGGGAAAGTTCCCCACCTGATAGCCATCTTTTCCCCCATCCCAAGCTTCTGCAATCAGCTTTACTTGGGAAAGAACAGGGTCTTGGTGGATAATTGTAAAAAAGGATTCTAGGGGATCGAATTCGTGGTCTAAAATCTTGATTGTCCGTCGCTGAGAACCTCGCCAGACCTCTACTTCAATTAATTCTCCCCTGGCTAGTGCTGGAGCGATATCAAAGCGAAACCCATCCACATGCATCTCCAACACCCAATAACGCAGACTATCCATCACCAATTTCAGGACTTGGGGGTGGAGGGGATTAAGGCAATTACCGCAGCCAGTAAACCCTTCGATGTAGTAGCGAGGATTCCCTTCCACCAACCGATAGTAAACTGCATTGTCAATGCCTCGGAAACAGAGAGTTGAACCCAAATGATTCCCTTCTCCCGTGTGATTGTAAACCACATCTAAAATCACTTCCAGCCCAGCAACGTGTAGGCTTTTAACCATTTGCTTGAATTCCCTCACCTGCTGACCGAGAATGCCACTAGCACTGTAGCCGGAATGGGGAGCAAAATAGCCGATGGGATCGTAACCCCAGTAATTAGTCAGTCCTTTATCGGCGAGTAATCCTGGGTAAAGAAAGAAGTGATAGGTAGGTAACAGTTCAACAGCAGTAATACCGAGAGATTTGAAATGAGCGATCGCAGCAGGATGACCCAGTCCAGCATAAGTCCCCCGTATTTCTGCGGGTATATCTGGGTGCAACTTGGTAAATCCCTTAACATGAGTTTCGTAAATTACGGTTGACTGCCAAGGAAGTTGCAATAAGCGATCGCCCTCCCAATCAAAAGACTCGTCAATCACAACCGACTTGGGAATTAGACGGGCATCATCGACGTAGGATATAGCTAGGTCTTCTTGGGCATCACCCCAAGGATAACCAAAAATTTCCGCCCCGTGAATAACATCACCAGCGATCGCTTTTGCATAGGGATCTATGAGGAGTTTCGCAGGATTAAAGCGGTGTCCTTTTTCCGGCTCATGGGGACCGTAGACTCGGAAGCCGTATTTTTGTCCCGGCTTGACCCCTGGTACATAACCGTGCCAGACATAGTTTTCTACTTCAACTAACGGTAGGCGAGTTTCACTGTCCTGTTCATCAAATAGACAAAGTTCCACACCTGTTGCATTTTCTGAAAATAAGGCAAAGTTGACCCCCTCACCATCCCAAGTAGCTCCAAGAGGATGAGGTTTTCCTGGCAAAAGTGTCATCTAAGATACTCCGGTATTTTCATTGGTGAAATTATTTTCAGAAGAGGATTCATCCGTGGGCACGAACCCATGAATTATCAATTACGAATTATTCTGACTTGTTTCTTCCATTCATAGCGAGGGGATTTAATTCTTTATGACTTATGACTTATGACTTATTACTTATTACTTATTACTTGATAAAGTCATAAGGCATTTGCGGTTTCTCCCACAGACTGAAAAAATTGAATGATTTCTTGGATAAATGGAGTTTTATGGAGAATTTCAATATCTTCATTCGTGAGTTGCTCAATCAGTTGAGACTGATTCTGATATTTTTTCGATTGAGAAATCAGTTGCGTCAAAGCTTTCTTAGGTTGCTCAGCTGCCAAACTAAGGATATCTTTGGGAGGCGCGTATCCCAGTAGGCGCGAAAGCAAGGGGACATCTTGGAAAAAAATAATTTCGATCGTAGGGACAGCCAAAATCACTTTAACTGGCGTATTGGCAGCAACGCTTGTGAGGATTTCTTCGGTATCTTGGCGGCGTTCTTCAACTTTCTCTGGGGTTATTACATCCGCATCCATCACAACAGCAACAGGTGACTGTCGGCGAACAATTAAAGAACGAGCCAGCGACTTAACAGCAGAGAGTCCACCCGCCGGGACAATTTCAACATTGTTCAGTAGTTCTTCTGGGAGAACACGTTTCAATAATTGTGCGTCAAGATTACCTTCACAAACAATGTAAACAGTCATGGAATATCCCTCTCTCTAACATCATAGTCAGGCAGCCCATTTTCTACACACACACGATATTTTAGGACGAGCAATTCACAGATTGATTTTTTATCTAAAGCATACTTGATCTCTTCTCCACTCCACAGCAGAATTGTTTGAGGCGATGAAAAAGAGCATAGATAACGAGCCGGATCAGTAAATCCTGTTCGACTAAAGACTAGTCCAAGGGTACTTGCAGGGCGACGTAAGAGTTGATTGCGGAGTTTAGCAATCGGCGCAATATCCACCTTTGTATTGTCTGCGAAATCTTTACTTTCAATTAAGCAAGCCAACCCTGAGCAATAAACTACGCCATCTAATTGCTCAACTTCTTCCCCAAACAGTTTGACGCTGTATGAATATTTTACTTCTGCACCATCAAGTTCAAATGCTCGTAAAACTAAATACTCAAAAGCTTTTCCTGAAGCCCATCCTGGAGTCTCCCTTTGCTCAATTTGTTCCCAAAGCGAGCGCAACCCATCCCATTGTAGCGATTTAATGTTTGTTTCATATTGTTTCGCCGTAGCCAATTCCAACCCTCCAAACACTGACCCCTAAGTGCCAATTTTAGTTTACGGCTAAATGCTACTTCTCAGAATTACTTTAGGCACTTATTGATTGCCCGAAATTATTATATAGGGTTTCGGTTAGGTGAGTATCCCTGTCCAGCCTTATACAGTTCATTTGAATGGAAACCGCTAGAATTATTTATTGAGAGTATTAACTCACTTTTATCAACAATAATTATTGAGTCTTTAACTCTCTGGAAAAACACTTTTCTTTAAACCATCATTCTCTCAATTTGTCAAGCAAATTTAATCATTTAGTTCCTAAGATTTTGATAAAAATGATGCTTCACTCTTGGGAATAAAGATGTGGTGAAACCATAAAAAGGGGCTTATATCTCACCAATTGTAACTTTGATTAATTTGATGATTTTTCCAATTGTTCAAAATTAACTGCAATCAATGTAAATATTTTGTTACATAAATATTAAGAAGAGTTACAGTTTTATTTATAAAAGGAAATATTAGTTATGGGAGCTTCACTTGAGAATCATCAACCACATCAGGTTGTAATCGTTGGTGGTGGCTTTGGTGGACTGTATACAGCAAAGGCACTTGGGAAAGCAAATGTAAACGTTACTCTTATTGATAAACGTAACTTTCATTTATTTCAGCCACTTTTGTATCAAGTTGCCACAGGTACCCTATCACCTGGTGATATTTCCTCACCATTGCGAGCCGTACTCAGCAAAAGCAAGAATACAAAAGTGTTGCTGGGAGAAGTAAATGATATCGATCCAGAAGCACAACAAGTGATCATGGGAGATAAATTCGTACCCTACGATACATTAATTGTTGCTACAGGTGCGAAGCATTCCTATTTTGGTCAAGATGAGTGGCAAAAATCTGCTCCTGGTTTGAAAACTCTGGAAGATGCGATCGAAATGCGTCGTCGGATATTTGGTGCGTTTGAAGCCGCAGAAAAAGAAACCGATCCCAAAAAACGTCGTGCTTTGTTGACCTTTGTGATTGTGGGTGGAGGTCCAACTGGGGTAGAATTAGCAGGTGCGATCGCAGAATTAGCATACAAAACTCTCGAAGAAGATTTCCGCAACATCGATACCTCAGAAACGAGAATTTTACTATTGCAGGGGGGCGAGCGTATTCTGCCATTCCTGTCCCCAGAGTTATCAGAAGAAGCAGCAAAATCTCTGCAAAAGTTTGGTGTCACCGTATATACAAAAACTAGGGTGACAAATATTGACACCGACATCGTTACCTTTAAACAAGGGGATGAAGTCCAAGAGATTACCTCCAAGACCATATTATGGGCAGCAGGTATTAAAGGTTCAGCATTAGGGAAAATTCTCGCCAAACGCACAGGTGCAGAATGTGATCGGGCTGGACGAGTGATCGTCGAACCAGACTTGAGTGTTAAGGGGCACAACAATATTTTCGTCGTCGGAGACTTAGCCAACTTCTCCCACGAAAGAGATCAACCCCTCCCTGGTGTTGCACCAGTCGCCATCCAAGAAGGTGAATACGTCGCTAGATTAATTCAAAAACGCCTCCTAGGTGAAACTCAAAATCTAGAAGCATTTCAATACAGTAATTATGGCTATCTAGCGATGATTGGACAAAATGCCGCTGTTGTAGACTTGGGTCCAGTTAAGTTAAAAGGATTCTTTGCATGGATATTCTGGCTATTGATCCACATCTATTTCTTGATTGAGTTTGACAACAAACTATTAGTAATGATTCAGTGGGCGTGGAACTATGCCACCCGCAAACGTGGTTCTAGATTGATTACTGGTAAAGAATCTTTAGCATTCGCTAAAGTCATCACAAACCAGCCAAAAATGGAGAGTCAGTAAGGTTGCGAATTTTACCCGGAAAGCCATGCATTAATACCGATTTAATAAATGCTCGCAACACATCCCTCGGTAGAGACGTAGCAATGCTACGTCTCTACAAGAATCTATTTGTCGCATTCTTTTTTGAAATTGGTATAACCAGGGTTATGCTTCTCTACCATCTGCGATAAATCCTGTTTCCAAAACAGCAAAGCTTAAATACCTTCATTGTTTTCCTGTTGGTTTAGCCAAGCTAATAGATCGTTCATTGATGAAATTTTTAAAATTGCTCTACCTAAAGCTTCTAATTGTTCTTTGTTTAAAACTTCGACTCGCTGAATAATAGAGGAATCAATTTTACCAAAGCGTTCATTAAGTAAAGATATACAAAAAGTAAGAGCTTCTTCTTGTTTCCCTTGTTGTTGCCCCTTCTGCAAAATATCTTGATAAATTACTGACTCTTGCATAATATCCTCCCTTAAAAATTGACGGATAAATTTCTTTTCAAATTTCAAACCCGCTAAAATTTCCGTATATGCAGCAATATCTTGTCTAGTATTCCTATCTGGAATTTTAGCAACACTCTGAGCAACCTGGGATAGTAAGCCTTGGGGTGAGTTTGTTCGCGTTAATGGTGCTAAAGGTAATAATGCGAGCTTATCGAGAAATAGTGCTGAGTCTTGTTCCCACATCCGCAAGGCTCGATAACGATGGGTTGTGGTTTCATTGACATATTCTTCGGTGTAAGCAATTTCGTTATTTGTCTCCTGCAAAAAAATCACAACCTGGGCTACAGGAACGTTATATTGGCGTATTAACCTGACTGAATAATCAAGCATCCGGAATGGAAGCGGAGGATTTGAGATAGTACGGGTTTGAAATTCTATATGTAAAATTCGATTTGCTGTTTGCAGAAATGTCACACAATCTGCACGGATTGGTTCTAAACTTAATTCAGTCTTCAGAACCTGAACTGTTGTCGGTTCTTCAGCCAGCAACCAGCTGATAAATTCTGTTGGATATTTTTCTGCTAAAACCTTACAAATATTGTCAAAACTCACTGATTACACCCCATTTAGCAACAAAATTATTCACAAGGAGAGTTCTTTACCCAAACTTCTTTTCCTCAAGAAATGTTTGTCCAAACTAGAATTCATCATTCTTATCCCCTTGGGAATACCATAAATTTGCCATTGTAAATGAAGATACCCAATGTTTACCCATCCTCAACAAACCCAAACTTACAGCCTGGTAATGGGATAAAATTATTAAGAAATATTAAGGCTTAATCTCAATGAGTTGGTTTCTTTCTGTCTTGGGACTTTTGTTGACACTACTAACCCTATTGCTGGCATTATATTTAATCACTGCTCGCCGCTATCAATCATCAGACTCCGTAGCCAACTCCTACGACCAATGGACAGAAGACGGGATTCTAGAATTTTACTGGGGCGAACATATCCATTTAGGTCACTATGGTTTGCCACCGCGACGCAAGGATTTTCTCACTGCTAAATCTGATTTTGTCCATGAAATGGTACGTTGGGGTGGTTTAGATAAATTACCCCCTGGCACAACTGTCTTAGATGTTGGCTGTGGAATTGGAGGTAGCAGCCGTATTTTAGCGAAGGATTACGGTTTTGCTGTCACGGGTGTAACCATCAGTCCCCAACAAGTCCAACGCGCTCAGGAGTTAACCCCCCAAGGAGTTAATGCCAAGTTTCTGGTGGATGATGCTATGGCACTTTCTTTCCCGGATGCTAGCTTTGATGTGGTTTGGTCAATTGAAGCTGGACCCCATATGCCAGATAAAGCTGTTTTTGCTTCAGAGTTAATGCGGGTGCTAAAGCCTGGTGGGGTATTAGTTGTAGCCGATTGGAATCAAAGGGAAGATCGCCAAATTCCCCTCAATTTTTGGGAAAAACCTGTAATGCAGCAATTATTAGATCAGTGGTCCCATCCAGCTTTTTCTAGTATTGAAGGCTTTTCCGAGCTTTTGTCAGCCACGGGATTAGTTGAGGGTGAGGTAATCACGGCGGACTGGTCACAACAAACACTTCCTTCGTGGTTAGATTCTATCTGGCAAGGGGTAGCCAAACCATCTGGATTGGTGCGTTTTGGTCTATCTGGCTTGATTAAATCTTTGCGGGAAGTACCGACATTGCTACTGATGCGGTTAGCATTTGGTACAGGACTTTGCAGATTTGGGATGTTTCGCGCAGTTAGGACTGAATCACCCTCACAGGCAACAGAGCAAATTTCAACCGAAATTGTGCAAGTTTGATTATATTAATTTGCGATCGCCCAATTTTCAACAAATGAGCGATCGCTTAATTAAATAAAGTCATTAAGCAGGTGCAACATTTAACCTGTGCAAACCTGCGTATTCGCAGGCAACACCTGTATAGCATCAGATGAAAATCTAATGGTTGTTGCCGACAAAGCTTTGCTGTATAACAAAGCGCTGTAAACTTTTTTGGAGGCTTAAATAATAT
>JASJDS010000115.1 GCA_030065055.1 Calothrix sp. MO_192.B10 | reverse complement strand
TTGGCGAGTTGAAAGGAAATATCACTCCGCCCATTGTTGGCAAACGGGGTGAGCCTGGGAACCGGACAGCTACATGAGGATATTTCAAGCTATGCTGTCTAGGCTTGGAAGAATCTCCCATCTTCCAGGTGGGAGACTGTCAACAGCACACACCCAGAGGTTAAGGGGAGTGTGGGGAGTAGGGGAGTGGGAGAGTGAAGGAGCGAATATGAGCCAAAACACATAATCCCATCACCTCATCACTCCGAACTCCGAACTCCCAACTCCCAACTCCCAACTATTGTCAAGTTAGTTCGATTTGAGAATCGTCACCAATCATAAACCGTAAGGCTTTAGGACGACGGGGTGCAATAGTTAACTGCGCTCGCTGTCCAATTAAACTATCAATGATACGTTGCTGAATTCCGGCGACTTTGGCTCCTTCTAGAACCACACTATGCTCTAAATCCGCATCAATCAGGGTGGTATTATCAGCAATACTCGTATAAGGACCGATAAAACAGTTTTCTAAGTAACAGTTATTGCCAATGACCACAGGTCCACGGACAGTACAGTTAACTAATTGGGATTGTTTACCTATTTGTACTCTCCCACTGACATTAGTTTGAGCATCAACATCCCCAATAATTGATGATGTCAAATAAGTATCGAGAATTAGACGATTGGCTTCCAGTAAGTCATCTTTTTTACCTGTATCTAACCACCAGCCTTCTAGTTGACAAGCTGCAACTTCCTTTTCCTCGTCAATCAAATATTGAATCGCATCGGTGATTTCCAACTCTCCCCTAGCAGAGGGTTTGATATTAGCGATCGCATGATGAATCACAGGAGAAAAGAAATAAACCCCTACTAAGGCTAAATTGGAAGGCGGATTTTTTGGTTTTTCTATCAGTTGTAAAACCCTACCGCTATCATCAACTTTCGCTACACCGAAGGCACTAGGATTAGGAACTTGACGCAGGAGAATTAAAGCTTCTTGCTGTTGATTGGTAAATTTCTGTAAGAAATAACTTAAATCCCCTTGTTGAATTAAGTTGTCGCCCAAATACATTAAAAAAGGGGAATTTTCCAAAAAAGGAAGGGCAACTTTGACTGCGTGGGCAAGTCCCGCTGGTTCTTCTTGTAAGATATAGGTAATCTTGGCTCCAAACCTTTCCCCATCTCCAGTTTTAGCTTGAACCTCTGCCCCAGTTTCGGGACTGATGATAATACCAATATCAGTAATCCCTGCTGCTACCATCTCTTCGATGCCATACCATAAAATGGGCTTATTGGCAACGGGGACGAGTTGTTTAGCTCCTGTATAGGTGAGGGGACGTAACCTTGTACCTTTACCACCGGAAAGAATAAGTGCTTTCATAAATTCTGTTGTGTATATAATTCTGCTAGCATTTTCCGTAAGCTTTGCCGCCAATGGGGCGGATAATTACCTAAGACTGCCGCTATTCTGGCACAACTAAGGACTGAGTAGCCAGGTCTATGGGCAGGGGTAGGATAATCGGAGGTAGTAATGGGAACTACTCGCTCCACCCGTAAGGGAAAACCTAGCTGTTGTGCTTCTTCAAAAATGCTCAGGGCGAAATCATACCAACTAGCAACTCCACTATTGGTATAGTGGTAAATCCCACTGATTTCTGGTGTCAGTTGAGGTATAATTTGGGCGATCGCTCCAGCAATATCTTTTGCCCAAGTAGGACTACCAATTTGATCGGCAACAACGCGAATTTCGGGACGTTCTGCTGCCAATCGCAACATGGTTTTGACAAAGTTACTTTTACCATAGGTTCCATATACCCAGGCAGTACGGAGAATAATATAATTACCCCCAACATCAGCAATTGCTTGTTCCCCTGCCAGCTTGGTTTTACCGTAAACACTCAAAGGGTTGGTAGTATCATTTTCCTGATAAGGGCTGCTATGACTGCCATCGAAAACATAATCAGTAGAAATATGAATCAGGAAAGCCCCTAATTGACTAGCTGCTGATGCTAACACTCCTGGTGCGGTGCCATTAATTGCCAATGCCAGCTCTGGTTCACTTTCAGCCTTGTCAACAGCCGTATATGCAGCCGCATTAATAATGATTTGAGGTTGGTATTTTTGGACAACATCTCGAAGGGAGTCTGGTTGTGCCAAATCTACAGCTGGGCGGGCAACTGCGATAATATTACCGTAGGGTGGCAGTATTTGTTGTAGTTCTTGGCCTACTTGACCATTACTGCCAATCAGAAGAATATTTTTCAAGGGAATACCTCAACTTCTTTTAAAGTTTTACCCACTTGATCCTTTGCAGATAGTATGGGTGGCTCAGCCAAGGGCCAACTTATGCCTATATCAGGGTCATTCCACAACAAGGTGCGTTCCCCCTGGGGACAGTAATAGTCTGTGGTTTTATAGATTACTTCAGCTACATCTGACAGCACCAGGAAACCGTGGGCAAAACCAGCTGGTATCCAAATTTGATCTTTATTCTCGGCACTGAGTTCGCAACCTACCCATTGTCCAAAGGTGGGAGAGCTTTTTCTGACATCTACAGCTACGTCAAAAATACTACCAACAACTACACGTACTAGTTTGCCCTGGGGTTGGATAATTTGATAGTGCAATCCCCGCAGGACATTGTGCTGGGATTTAGAGTGGTTATCTTGGACGAATCTAGCGGTAATACCTATTTTGTCAATGAATTTTTGTTCGTTAAACGACTCCAAAAAAAAGCCGCGATCGTCCTTGAAGACTTTAGGTGTAATTTTGATAACTTCTGGGATGTCTGTGTTTACAACCAACATTGATGGCTAGTATTGTTAACTGTTATTTACAACACTAGTATTATTCCCATTTTTGTGTGTTTAGCTCTATGTAATTAAACAAATTTTATCTAGTATCTTTTTTGGCTTCAGTATTGCGATCGCCAAGATACAATCAATTGAAACAAAAGCTACAATACATTCATAAGTTGGGTGAAGTAATTGTTGTAGGTTGGGTTAGCGATAGCGTAACCCAACAGAACCATTGCTATCGTTGGGTTTCATTCTTCAACCCAACCTACATGAAAACTCCAGATTTCAAGATGGATGGGGTTTAACTGACAATTCTTTGTAGGTTGGGTGAAGCGACAGCGTAACCCAACATTAGATTACATAAATTTAAGAGTTGTACTTTATTTTATCCACATTCCTTAGGCTCTGTGATATTTTCTACCTGATATCTGGCAATGTAGTCTGTGGGAAGAGTCGCTATGCTTTAGGAGATTTCTTGAATTGAAATTACCAAGCGAACTGACAAGTCATATCATGTCCGGGGGCATACCCATAGTATGTCATTGCTGAATTGAAGTATGAAATTGAAAAATGGAATAATTAAAACTCTTATTCTCTGCGCCTTTGCGCCTGGAGCCTAAACAATGGAAGACCAAGTAGTGTCTGATACACCTGGTATATACACACCTTCTAAAACGTTAGTTCCATTCATCAGCCAGATAGCATTATCACCGGTGCGAGAGTTGCGCCATAGAATATCCGCCTGTCCGTCATTGTTGAAGTCAGCAGCACCACTAATGTCCCAAGCAACGTCTGATACACCTGGTATATACACACCTTCTAAGACGTTAGTTCCATTCATTAGCCAGATGGCATTATCACCCGTGAGAGAGTTGCGCCATAAAATATCTGCCTGACCATCACTGTTGAAATCAGCAGTCCCTTGGATGTGCCAATCAGCTTCACCTACACTTGGTATATACACACCTTCTAAGACGTTAGTTCCATCCATTAGCCAGATGGCATTATCACCGGTGCGAGAATTACGCCATAAAATATCTGCCTGACCATCACTATTGAAATCAGCAGCACCACTGATGTCCCAAGCAGCATCTGATACATTTAGTGTATACACACTTTCTGAGACATGAGTTCCATCCATCACCATTAGCCAGATAGCATTATCACCGGTGCGAGAGTTGCGCCATAAAATATCCGCCTGACCATCGCTATTGAAATCAGCAGTCCCTTTGATGTGCCAATCAAGGTCATCTACCCCTAGTATATATATGCCATCTGAGACGTTAGTTCCATCCATTAGCCAGATGGCATTATCACCGGTGCGAGAATTACGCCATAAAATATCTGTGTGACCATCTCCGTTAAAATCGGCATCTGTTGAATCGGGAACTGTTGGTGAAAAATTTACTAGGGAAATTTCATAGTCCCCACCGTTGTCATGACCAAACCAAACAACATTATCGCCTGAAATTTGAGGGAACCAATCAGCATAGTTGTTGTGAATTAATTGGCGAGTCTGGCTACCATCGTAGAAGAAAATTTCATCCCCGTAAAGCTCATCGTCATGACCAAACCAAACAACATTATCGCCTGAAATTTGAGGGAACAAATCAGCATAGTTGTTGTTTGTTAATTGGCGAGTTTGGCTGCCATCGTAGAGGAAAATTTCATCGTCATTGCCGTCATAACCAAACCAGACAATATTATTTCCTGAAATTTCAGGATATCCATCATCATAGGTATTGTTTGTTAATTGATGAGTTTGGCTACCATCGTAGAGAAAAATTTCATAGTCATTGCCGTCATGACCAAACCAAACAACATTATCGCCTGAAATTTGAGGTCCCAAATCATCATAGGTGTTGTTTGTTAATTGGTGAGTTTGGCTACCATCGTAGAGGAAAATTTCATAGTCATTGCCGTCATGACCAAACCAAACAACATTATCACCTGAAATTTGAGGTCCCAAATCATCATAGGTGTTGTTTGTTAATTGGTGAGTTTGGCTACCATCGTAGAGGAAAATTTCATAGTCATTGCCGTCATGGCCAAACCAGACAATATTATCTCCTGAAATTTGAGGTTCCAAATCATCATAGGTGTTATTTGTTAATTGATGAGTTTGGCTACCATCGTAGAGGAAAATTTCATAGTCATTGCCGTCATGGCCAAACCAGACAACATTATCGCCTGAAATTTGAGGCAACAAATCATCATATGTGTTGTTTGTTAATTTCAAAATATTCATATAACCCCCTTGCAGCTACAGCCAGATACCAGATGAAAGCACTCATCGCCAATGACTGATAAAACTCTTCACGCTTTGGCTGTTGATGGGATTATGCTCCTCTAATATTTGGCTTTAGAGGCTGTTTTTCAAGGATTATGTGATAAGGCAGTAGACAGTATTAGTAAGGTTTTGAGTCCAATTTACGTTCTTTGCTTACTACTTCCAGGGAAGCAACTCTCGGTGCATCCTACAGTTTTTCGTGCCGACTTTGTTAAACAAGCAATATTGCTTGTGTCTTACCTTTGTTTTTAATCCTATATTTATTCTAGAACATTTATTTGAGAAAAACCCAATTTGTGATATAATATTTAACCCTAAAAAAAAATAACTACACTGTCACAAAAACTAAAGAAACTTGTGCAAGACTTCAACTGTGGCTTGTCCTGTGTTTTCCCAACTGAATTGATTTGCCCTGTTAATTCCGGCAACGGACAGGCGATCGCGCAAATCCATATCAGTTACAATTGCTTCCATAGCCTCAGTAATTTCACTAGTATTGTAGGGATTGATGAGAATAGCAGCATCACCAGCTACTTCTGGTAAGGAGGAGATATTGGAGGTAATAACTGGAGTACCGCAAGCCATAGCTTCTAGAACCGGAAAACCAAAACCTTCCCAGAGAGAAGGGAAAACAAGAGCTAATGCTTGATTGATGATTGTAGGTAAATCACTGTAAGGTACGTAATTGAGGAATTTCACCTGGTGGGTGATACCTAGTTCTGCAACTTGGGTTTTTAGGAGAGGGGTATAGCGTTTATCTGTTGGTCCTGCTAACCAGAGTTGGTAATCGCTGCAATTTGGCAGTGCAGCAAAAGCAGTGATTAGTCTTTGTAAGTTTTTATAAGGGTCTTGTCTTCCCAAGTAGAGGAAGTAAGGGAAATTTTCTGTTTTATCTAAAGGACGAAAATGATTAGGGTCATGTGCTAATGGAATGGGTGTAATTTTATTGGGGGGTATGTGGTAAAAATCAGTGATATCTTTGGCGGTGGCTTGGGAATTACAGATGATGTGTTGCGCTTGCTCTAGTACTTGGGGAATGTAATAGCGAAAGTAAGCAGTTAATCGAGACAAGGGTTTCGCAAAGCGCAAAGGAATCAAATCATGTACAGTAACTATGTAACGAAAATCACAAAATAAAGGTGCTTCTGGAAGTGGAGAAAATAGAAGACTAGATTGCAAATTTCGGTAAATTTTAGGCAGGTGAAACTGAGTCCATACTAAGCGATTAAAATGTCCTTTTGTTCCTTCTTCTGGTGTCAGATTAGAAGGTATAGAAATAGAGTCATAGTTAGTTAAATTTATAGTATCTGGAGTTAATAAAACCGGCTTTACAGCCTGAATCCAAGGAAGTAGATTCAGTGCATAAGTGGCTATACCTGTAGGTTTTGTCGGTACAAATGATAGGTTAATTACTAATGAATTTTTCACTTGCCAAAATATATAAGCAATAGAAGTTTTTGAAACATTAAATAGTCACGTATAGTATAACTTTACATTACTTTTTCAAACTCCTAAGTAATTAAAAAATAAACGTTATAAAGTTATATTTAAAGCTAACAAATTACTTTTTTATCGGTAGGACTCTAAATGGTTCTTTAAGAGTTGCACATACAGACAACCAGTTGTTACTTTCACCAATATATTTTCCAATTTCAAGAATCCCAGAATAAGTAATTTTCATATTAGCAGCTTCAAAAAGGGCAGAATAAGATTCTAGTGTAAAACTCCATAAATGCTCAGGAGTTGGTCGATAAGGTACTTGTTCTTTTAAAGGAGATGATGCATAAATCATATCAGATGTATGATTTGAGAGTTCGCAAATAAATTCAACAGGATCAAAAATATGTTCCACAACTTCATTTGCTGTAATCAAATGAAATTTTTCTCCATTAATCAAGTTTCTAGCATCACCCAAATTACCCGTAATATAGTGATGAGCTTTTGTCCGTCGAGTTGCATTAGCATGTTCCACTAAAGAATCAGCAACGTCAACCCCTACAACAACACCATCAAACTTCACTCGATTTGGGATAAACCCAATTCCGCATCCCACATCCAACCATTTAATAGTCTGCCCTGGATATCTTTCCTGTAAAAGCTTTAATATAATTTCTATGTGAGTTATAGTCGTAAAAATTCGGAATAAATGGTCAGTAGGATGTAATATCAAGTCTTCTGATTCCAAACGTCTAGAGCCTAAAGCAATATTTTCTGAACTGACTTGAATTCCACCAGCATTTCCGATGTGTTGTAGGTTGTAAAAATCATCATATTCTACTGAATTCTTAACAGGAAATGGAATTGGAGAAAATAGCTTATTCTGCATTGGTATAATTAACTTCTGCCAAGTTTGATTATTGGCAATATTCCAGTTATTCATCCAATATTGAGCTTCTATTTCAGATTCAAAGCAAGATACAATATTTATGAGTGCATCAGCAAGTACAATTATAAACAAGTATCCTTCATGAGTAGTCAGATAGATTTCTTGGTTACCATGTTGATTATTGTCTACGTTGATTAACTGTGAAGGTAGATTATCGCTACAATTTCCGGGTCTTATTCGTTCAGCAAGGTACTCAAAATGCTTTGTAGATTCACGACAAAAATAGTTAAAACATGTTCCAACTGAATGGGTCAATAATTTCAACCTGAATTGATTTAATGAATATAATCTAGAATAAATTCTTTTACATATATCAATGTATTTTAACTTTGGCTGCTTGATTTTACCAATTAATCTGTTTTCCCAAGTTTTATTTGCAATCTTAATTCCTGAAGATATTTCATAATTTATTGAATTCAATACCTGGATAATTTCAGTAACATCAAACCCAGTATTATGGTATGATTCCAAATATATATTTATTCTTCCTATTACTTCTTGAAGATATGAATCGATTTTAGTAATAGTTTGTGATACGGAATTTAGTATTTCATTTGGAAAAGGTTGATTATCCGAATAATATTTCTCTAATTTTGTCCTAATGTAAGAATAATTATCAGATATATCCGAAAATATAACTGATGTAAATGGACTTGCTTGTGTATCAACAATTTTGTCTCTTGATTGTTTAGTAAACAATTCTGGAAAACTACGAGATACTTCAATTAAGCCATGTCCTCGAAAATTAGCTACATATTTTACTTGTAAGTCATCAGGATAAATTTTAATTACAGATTCTACGGCTGCTCTCACTGGTGCATATAAGCAATCATCAATGATAATCTTAGTACCTGGATGAGAAAGATAGAGAGCTAATAATATATCACTAATGCACCCATAAAATGTATGATCTGCATCTACATGAATTAGGTCAAATTTTCCTATATTGTCTGCTAAATTTTCCTTTTGTGTGTCTAGATTGATCAGTTTTATTTCAGCCTGACTACAATTTTGCAGAATTTCTTTAGCATAATTAGAGCTTAAAGGTACATCTGTTTCAGAATCAATACCCACAAAATTTACTAAATTATTCCCAGCACCAATTGCCATAGCAACAGCAGAATAGCCACGTCTAACTCCTATTTCAAGTATTGACTTAGGCTGCCAACTTCTAGCATACGAATAATAAAAATTATAGTACTGTGATGTGGCAATATGGTGATGATTACCAAATATTTCCCAATCTTCTTCAACTATAACAGATTCAATGTATGCAAAATTACGTTCTACTTCAAATTCCAACATAGCTTGACCTGATTAATCAATATCTAAAATAAATTATGAATTTGTATACAACTTAACATGATTCAAGCCAATTTTACCCCAGGAATTTTCATAAGCATACTTCAAAGCATTATTCACAAGTCGTTTTTGTAAATTCTCATCTTTCTCCAAGTTCAAAACCTGCCAAGCAAGCTCTATTGGGCATTCAGGGGTAATCATTAACATACAATCAGCTTCCTGGTTAAGTTCTGAAAAAGCAGGAATTTTACTTGCAATAATTGGTTTTCCAGAGTTTAAAGACCAAGTCAATGCTCCGGAAGCAGATAATGTAGATGATAAATAGGGTGCTAAACAAATATCTGTAGCACAATGAAACAAATCAAGAACATCTAATTCCACAAATCCTGTTATTCTCACTCTATCTGTCAGTTTGAGTTGTGTAATTAATTGTAAAACTTCATCTAGAGTTTTATCTTGTGTTGCATTAGGATGAGTACCACCAATTATTGCTAGATAATAATTATTGGGAAGATATTGCAAGGAGTTGATCGCGACTTCGTATCCTTTATAACTCGATATAAAGCCAAATATTGATAAAAGTCTAACATTTTTATCCAACCCTAATTTAGATTGACATTCACTTTTATCTAACTTTGAATCTTCATCGATAAAACGTTCAGTTATTCCATGATTAATAACTTGAATTGATTCAGCTTCAAATCCACTATTAATTAATGCCAATCTTGATTTTTTTGTATGTACAACAGCAGTAAAACCACTATTTTTTTCTCTAAAAAATTGAGCTATTTTATTTTTCCATTTGAAAGTCTGCACAGAATTATAAACATTCTTAATCAATCCGCCAGAAGTATTTATCAAAGCTTTATAAATTGGCTGAATAAAAATAGGATCGGTATGAAAAGTGACAACTGTCTTGATTTTTTTCCGTTTCAATTTAACTAATATTTCATAAAAAATATCTAATGATTTATCAAATGAGTAAGAGCCGTGAAAAAAACCATGCTCGTGCTGGATATGAACTACATCATAATTACTGGCTAATTCACAAAATTCGGAAAAATGTTGTTTTATTTCTTGCAAGGAGAAGTATTGCAACTCTTTTCTATTGATTGGATAAACATCACAAATAATTCCATAATTCTCGATACTCTTAATTAAGTTGTTACTATAATTAGCTATTCCACAGATTTCTTTCCATGTAGTTAGATGTATAACTTTCATTGCCATAATCGTAATGAATAAAGTACTGACAGAAACTTAAATGAACTACCAAATCAAAATATATATTTATACTCTGCTGTTATTATTGACATGACTTAAGTAATGATTTACAGTCTCATCAGCCGAACCAGAAAACATTAATTTACCTTGATCTAGCCAAACAACTTTTTGACAAGATTGACGAATAAATTCCATACTATGAGAAACAACTAAAACAGTAGCTCGATCATTCCAAATTTTTTCAATTCGCTGCTTGCATTTATTCTTAAAGCTTTCATCTCCAACGGATAGCACTTCATCTAATATCAAAATATCTGGCTGTACATCGGTAGCAATAGCAAATCCTAACCTTGCTACCATACCTGACGACAATCCTTTTACTGGGACTAATGAGTAATCTTGTAATTCTGCAAAATCTAAAATAGATTGTGTTCTTTCTCGCATTTCTGCCTTAGAAAATCCTAATAAAACGCCATATAAAATAATATTATCAATTACGGACATTCCTGCATCGAAACCTGCTCCCAGCTCAATTAATGGTGCAATGTTGCCCCTAACTCTTATTGAACCACTAGTAGGTTGAAGTATCCCAGAAATTATTTTTAATAAGGTTGATTTTCCTGATCCATTTGCTCCAATGATACCTAATTTATCACCAGCATTGAGAGCTAAATCAATTTTATCTAAAACTAATTTTTTAACTGGCTGACGATATTTCCCTTCCACTATTGATAAAAGGGTTTTCTTCAAATCGTAAGAAAATTCTTCTTGAGTCCGTCGCCACAGTGAAACTTGAGCTAGGCGAATGATTTCCATCTACAGCAAATCCATAAATTGAGAACGTAACCAATTGAAACATACAAGGCCTAAAACCAAAATAATAATCCCCCTAATTAATGAATCTCCCATTAAATATAAATCAGGTGATTCTCCAGATAATGCTATTTGACGTATGCCTTCAATAATTGGTGATAAAGGGTTGATTTCTAAAAAAGGCTTGACAGGAGCTGGTACAATAGATGCAGGATAAAATACAGGAGTACCTATCCCCACCATAAATACAATTAATTCATAAAAATAAGGTAAATCTCTAAAGAATACGTATAAGGCACTGACCAAAAAACCAACACCCATAGATACCAAATACAAAGAAAGCAAAGGCACAACTAAAGCCAAAATACTAATTACACTCTTAGAATTAATTAAAGTTATAATAGCTAAAAGTGGAAATGCTCCCACAGCAAATTGAAATACATTTGCTGCAATCATTGAGACAGGAAAAATGCTGACCGGTAGGCGAATTTTATTTAATAACGCACCATTACCAACAACACTTGTCAAACATTGTGAAGTAGATGCTGAGAAAAAATTTATTATCACTAGTCCAGTAAATGCTGCCAAGACATAATTAAGTATAGAGTTACCGTAATACTCGGCAAAAGCAGCACCGAAAATTGCTGTATACAAACCGGTCATAATTAGAGGGTTCAAAAGCGACCAATAAACTCCCAAAAACGACCCTCGATAGCGTAATTTTAAATTTCGACTCACCAAAACTTGCAGCAGCTCCCAATAACGCTGCACTTCCCGTCTGGTTGAATTATTTTTGAGTGAAACTGTCATTGACACATACCACTACACAACACTCACAAGCACCCAAAGGATATTTTACACTTAAGCACACCTGCTGTATCGGGATTCAAAGGCACTTAACTGCAACCCCTTGTCCCCTCATTTTCATACTTACCCTGCTCGAAACTGTTTAGATAACATCAGCAAAAGCTGGACGCAACTTTTTGTATACCCAGAAACCACCACAGAATAACAATACGGATATTACAGAAGCAACACCCCACTCCCCCCAATGGCTCACATCTCCTGCTAAAATCAGATCGCGATATACTTGAGCGATCGCAGCCATAGGATTGAACCAAAATACTAAACTACGCCATTCCTGGGGAATTACTTCAGCAGGATAGACAATCGGTGTCAAATAAAACCAAAGATTTATAACTACTCCTAAGGTTTGTGGTATATCCCTTAAAAACACCGTTAATCCAGCCGTCAAATAACCCAAACCAGCCGTAAATAATAATTGTGGTATCCAGACTAAGGGCAACAGTGCCAAGGTTATATGTAAAGTATGAGAAATTATTGCCACAAAAAAAATCAATGCCATTAAACCAAAAGAACTTTCAATAAAAGTTGATAAAATTGGTACCAATGGCAACAAAGACAGAGGAAAAACCACTTTCTTGACCAAATTTGGCTGTCCTATTACTGAAGTACTAGATTGCATCAGCCCACCTGTAAAGGCAATCCAGGGAAGCAATCCAGCAAATAGCCACAAACCAAAGCTCAAATTTTCATTCGCTGGCAAGCCTTTAAGACTCAACTTTACCTTCAGTACTATTGAAAACACATAGGTGTAAATTAATAATTGGGAAAGCTGATTCAACAGGGGCCATAAATTACCTAAAATAGAACCCTTATACCGGGCTTCTAAATCCCGTCGTACCAAGGTTCTAAGCAAGTCTAACTTTGCCCACCATTGTTCACTGACTGGCAACCAACGTCTGAATTTACCTACTTTACGGATAATTCCTCGCATTCTTAGCAACAATTCTGGCATCCTCACTCACTAGCTTACACACCCAATTCCCTTCACTGAAGCTCACCAGCGATAAAAGTTCCTTTCTTGCCAGTCGCAAATTACTGGAAAAATCTCCCCGGAATCATACCACATCATTTGTAACTTTTCAGCAAAGCGATTTGCGAATCATGAATAGACCGTAGCAAGAAAGGATGATGGATTAACTATCTCCATTTACTCAGCAATAAAATTGATTGGTTGATTAATATTTGATTATATTCAAAACTCAAAAATGATTGTGCCAATATGCGAATAAGCCCGCAAATTTACCTAATGCCATTTGCGGTCTGATGAATATTAATATCAACGCATACAATATGAGTTTCGTTAATCTGACACTGAAAACCAGATTTTTACTATACTTTTCTAATGTTAATAAATAACTGTAAGTACTATGCTTAATTTTGCGGAAAACATACCTATTTGTAATTGAAGAAGGTCTATGTATGACTCCAAACTGTTGTGTTACAGCAATTAAATGTCCAGCTTGAGCATATCGTTGACAAAAATCAAAATCTTCGTAATAGAGAAAGTAAGCTGAATCAAAAACAGGCAATTCAGCAAAATTGCGGAGATTAATGATCAAACTACAGCCGGAAACCCAATCGCAAAGGGCATAAGCCGAATCATTATTTTTCAAAAAATCTTGGTTGACAATTGTACCTGTTCTGGGAATAAAGCGACCACCTGCAAACCAAATTTTTCCTGTAGGAGTATGAATAATTGTACCGAGAATTGAAACTTCTGGATGGGAGTCAAAAAAAGTATTTACCTTACCCCAATTATTTCCCTGAAAATAAGCATCTGGATTAATAATCCAGAGAATGGCTTCAGAATCTTGATGATAAATATACTCAATTCCTAAATTACAAGCTCTACCAAAGCCTATATTTTTTTTGGTATTTAAGACAGTAACAAGTTCGCTTTTTAGTTGATAAATTGAATGATCATCTGGAGAATTGTTAACAATAACTATTTGATAATTGAAATCGTTATTTTGTTCTAGAGAATTTATGAGTTTAGCAACTAGTGTTGTTGCGTAATAGTTTACGGTTAAAAAATAAATCACGTCAGTTCAAGGTGACAGTCATCACCAATCATAAATCGCAAGGCTTGAAGACAACAAAGTGAAACACCATTGAGAATTTTGTAGGGTTTAAGAACTGGTTATATCTCTTTACCTACTTCATCATTACTACTAATCAGGATAATCATTGTGTTAAGACTTGCGGTTCTAGGAGGAGGATGTCGGGGATTTCGCTAGATATAATCTTCATGATTCTTTGAGACAGATTTATGGGATATAATATATAAATTTGCGATTTTGACTACAAATCAAAAACTAATACAACTCGAAATTAGGAGATTTTAAGGAAAGATTAATATTATAATACGGATCATGACCTAAAGTTCTCAAATAATTCTCCCATTTATCATGGAATTTTTGCCATTCTCCTGGTCTTAAACCTTTCTCCCTATTAGCAGATTGATAGTGAATGAGCTGTGCGTATGGTGTGACAACATTACGATATCCTGCTTGATGTGCTTTTAAACACAAATCTACATCGTTATAGTTAAGCGGAACATCTTCATCCAAACCACCTAATTGCTGGAATAGTTCTTTTCGTATCATCAAACAAGCAGCAGTCACTGCTAAATAGTTTTTAGTGACTATATTTGAGCAGTGATAACCAGCGTATTCAGAATCAAAACCGTAAAATGGATAATCAGGTTTACCTGCCAGCATTGTCATACCTACGTGGCATATTTTGCCATCGGCTGACAACAGCTTTGCTCCCACTGTACCAATTTCTGCCTGTTGTGCAAGTTCTAACATTGATTCCAGCCAATCAGGGGTAATGACTTCTGTATCATCATTTAGAAACAGTAGAAATTGACCCTTGGCTTCTTGAACCCCTCTGTTGATTTTCATCGAGGAGTTAAATGGTTTATCACAGCTAACTATTTGCACATTCAAAGCGACAATATTCTTGAGAATTGAATCTGGAACAGAGCATCCATCAAGCACAATAATTTCATAGTTGAAATAAGTACTCTGTTGCTGGATACTATGAATGCACTTTTCTAAAAAATACGGAGAACCTTGAGTAGTGTTAACAATTTTTCTACTACTGTAAGTAATAATACTTACCAGAGGTTGTCCCAGAATATTACGTCGAATTCTATAAATACCAGGATTTGTTGTTTGCTCTACAAATCCTGGATACTGACTGCGCTCTACCATCGCTTGCAGAGCTTTTTGGCCTGCAATATATGCCCAAGGCTTTGCTTCTGCACCAGATGCAGCAGAGGCTGGTATGCTACGCCAGTGATAAAGAATTTTAGGAATATGATAGATATTTTTAGTTTTTTCTACGACTCTTAATACAAGGTCATAATCTTGAGAGCCATTATACTCACTACGGAATCCACCAATTTCTTTAATTATGCTGGTACGATAGACACTTAAGTGGCAAGTGTACATCGTGGAATACAAATACTCTGGGGACCAGTCTGGTTTGAAATACGGAGAAAATCTTTTACCTTTAGTATTTATTTTATCTTCATCACTATAAATAAAATCAGCATCCAGATGCTGATTAATCAACTTGGCATTTTCAAATAAAGCATCAATTGCTAATTCGTCATCATGATCTAAAAGGACGATATAATCTCCTGTAGCCAATTCTAAAGCAGAGTTACTAGCAGCAGAAATATTGCCATTTTCTGTGCGAAATACAACTTTTATACGTGAATCAAGTTTACTATATTGAGTCAGGATAGAGCAAATATGTGGTTTAGAAGAGGCATCATCTGCTATGCAGAGTTCCCAGTTTTCATATATTTGATTTCGTACAGATTCGATAGCTTTTTCTAGCCATTCTGCTTCAACATTGTATACAGGTAAAATGACTGAAAACTTCGTATATTGGCACCATTGAGCAATTTCTCTTTGAGCATTTTCTATATCTTGTGAAGTTAAAATATGGTTTTTTCCCCATATTTTATAATATATTCTCAGCCTCACGTTTAATGAAATAATTTGATATAAAAATTGTAAGCAGCCTCCTAAACCTCGTTCTTGCCATATTTTTTTCATTTTTTTTGTTGACATTATTATTGCAATACTTAATTCAAGATTAGATTTTTTTAATTAAACTCAAAAATTATGGCTCTATCGAAATAGCTATGGAGTTGAATAATAAATAAAACTATCTTATAGACTGTGTTCCTTATATGGATTGAGTTTTAAAACTTTTGGAACTTCTCTACAAAACCTTGATTTTATTGCTGTAGCATAAGAGGGGCAGTAGAACCAAAACTACTTGATAATAGGACTTATGCAAAAGTAACGTGATTACGTCATTACGTTTGCGTAGCATGTCCGGAACGGACGAACGACAGCGACGTAATCCCCAAAATGCTGGGATTGCTACTCTACCCTTCGGGAACGCCTAACGGCGAACGAGAAGCCACTTCGTGTCTACGCTACACGGAGCCTGTTGCGAGCGTACGCTGAAAGCGTTCTCGCAGAGTAGCGCGGCAATCCGCTCGCAATGACAAATAAGGCTTGCGTAAGTCCTGGATAATTAAAAACATATTTTAAAACTCCAGAAATGAAATGGGAAACTTCTGAACTAATCAATATTTTATTTTTTAAAAATACATCTTACAATACCTGACGATGGTTTATATTGATGAACTATCGTAGGATTGTATCCTGTTTTGGAAATCCATCGTTTTATCTCCACAAGACTTATCTGTTTTAATTTAGTATCAATAATTGTTTTATAACGCAACTTTGTATCTCGATTTACTGGGCTATACTTACCACTCAATAAATTTAAGATATTATCTCTTAAAAGTTTAGGAAGCCATTCAAAAGATGGGAGAGATGTGTGTAATTCTTGATAGTGATAACGAGTTGGGAATTCTATAAATAAGTATCCTCCATACTTTAAAACCCTTAAATGTTCTGTTAAGTAATTAAAAGGATTTTCAGTATGTTCGATAATATGCCCTGAAATTATAATATCAAATTGATTGTTTTCATAGGGTAAATTTTGCCCGTCATATAATTTGGGAAACATATTTTTAAATTCCATCAATCTTTGATCACATATTTTCACCAAAAAAGGATCTACTTCAACACCGTGAATTTCTGCAAAATTATAGTAACTCGCAAAAATCATTTCACTGCCAACTGAAGTGCCAGATACGAGTATTTTGGAAAATTCTGAAAAAATTTTATCCGGGAGAGTTGCTCTTAGATACTCAAATCTAGTAGCATAAGTTTCCAAAGACATTTCAATTTTAGCCGCCTCATCTGGTTGAAAGTAGCCAATGCTTTGGTAATATTCTTTGAGAGTATTTTTAATTTTTACCTCAAGTTCTTGATTGATAATGAGTTGATTCAGCATATTTAGGCTTACACTTAAGTGTTAATTTAGTAAATCGTTAATCAAGTTTGATTTAAACCATGTCTATTTTGAGAGCCGTAGTTTTTTATAATTAGGTTAAAGCTCACAACTCAAGCTAGAATAGAATAATGCCATTTGGAAAAACTCGATGTTTACAAATGGACAGGATTTAAAATCATACTGTTAGTAATCCCTAAACTTTAACTCGCACTTTGCTCTATTAAGTTCAAGCTGTAAAGTTAGATTCCCTCAAATCAAGTGAACCTTAAGCATCATTCATTAACTCTTCATAATAGTTGATTGGAAATAGAGCATTCAAGATATTGAATGCCACTTTTTCTGGAAAATACTGGCAAATATCAAAGATAGCTTGTCTTTGTATTTGTGTTCGCAGTTGCTCATCCATAATCAAGCATTTCAAGGCAGTTATACAAGCTTCAACTGAACTTGTGTCTACAATCATACAATTTTGATTGTGTATTGCAAAACTATTGATGCCACCATTTTGAGGTAATATTACTGCCACTCCACATGCCATGGCTTCCATTGCAGTTAAACCCATTGCCTGAAAAGTAGAAAAATCGACAAAAATATCTATTTCATTTAAAAGGAATGCTAATTGAGGACGAGTTAAAATACCAAGGTTTTGCCAAGCAAAATCATGGGGTAATACTAAAAAATTATCATCTTTTGATTCACATCCAAAAATGATGATTTCAATATTATTTCCATAAGCTCTATGTACCTCCTTCAATATTTCCATTGTCAGCTTGGGGCTACGACGAGGACTACTAGGGCGTACCATTGCAGCTATACGTAGAGGCCTTTGAGGGCAATTTGGATCTCTGCGCGGGCGTGGTCTAAATAAATCTATATTGACACTTGGACCTACAACATTACAATCTACGCCAACCAAAGTTTTAACTTTGTTACGATTCCATTCCGTCTTTGTTATCCTTATGAGTTCAGGATAGCGAGTATATGAATCCCAAGCTATTTTGAAATCCTTAGAATCCTTGGGGAAGAAATACGGTTCAAAATCCTGGATATAGTATCCTCTAATTAAATTACTTGTATTGATATTAGATATTTCTAACCAATCAACAGATTTATACAAAGTAGCAATAACAGCATCATATTCTGCTAAAAGTGTAGATATTTCCTCTTCTTTATTTACATATATAACTGGAATATTATGGTCTGGGTAGCTTTTTTCAAATACTTCCCTATTAGCATTGAAGTTGAGAATACTCACATCCACACCCATTTTCTGCATTGCTAATGCTTCTTGAAATACTACGTTTCCACCGCCACCAGGTTCGGAAATAGGAAGAATGAATAAAACTCGTTTACCTCCCCATTGGGACTTGCCCCGCTCAATTAGTTGCTGACGCATGAGCATGACTTGAGCGCGAGAGCGAATACCTTCTATAACCCTATCGTAGCGGCATATTACTACGCCTTCATTAATAATTTTTTCCCCATGTTTAGCAGCTAAATTCTTACTAGCTTGCTCGCACAACAGCTTTCTACGCTCGTTTGAGTAACTACGAGATTGGCTGTGATAGACATAGGTATTATCTGCAATAGCAAGTTTCCAACCTGCCTTGCGAGCACGCAAACAATAATCATTTTCTTCACCATAACCTCCCCCAAAATTGGCTTCATCGAAGTAACCTATATCCTCAATTAGACGACGTTTTATAGCAAGGCAAAAACCATTCAGAAATGGCATTTTAGGGTAGAGCCGGGGAGAGTATTCAGCAACCATTTTACCCATATCAGTCACTGTCACTCCTTCGGATAAATGATTTTCTGCCCAATCACCTTGATGAAAAATCTCTGGGATAGATTGCCACGATGCTGTGTTAGAAAGTGGCCCTATCATGCCAATTTGTTGATCGGATTCTCCACAAGCAATTATCCGATTTATCCAGTTTGGTGTGACTATAGTGTCACTATTCAATAAAATTACATAGTCTGCTTGAGATTCAATCAGTCCTTGATTCGCCGCTAACGTATAACCTCTTGCGACTTCATTCCGGATCAACTTAGCACTATGGGAGTTGGCAAAACTTTGGAGATACATAGAAGTTTCTTCATTACTGCCATCGTCTACCAAAATTAATGAAAATTCTATACTTGAGTAGGAAGCTACAGATTCTAGGCACTGTTTGACATCATCAAGGGCGTTATGAACACAGATAATTATGTCTACACTTACAGAATATTTAACTAATGGTTTAGGAGGTAATACTTCCTCTACTACAAAACTGCCTGCATTAAATTTATTGACAAGTCTGCTCAGTGAATATTTTTTGAATTTAAAAGTTATTTTTTTTCTAAGTCGCAAAAATAAATTCAGAATAGTTCCTTTTACTTTAAACCATAATATCCGCATCTTCCAGAATTTACTGGTATGCATTGCAATGATACTTGAATTAGCTTCTGAGAGTTCTGCTTGGGTTTGTTGTAGTTGGAATTGCGATCGCTCTAATTCCACTTGAGTTTGTTTTAGTTGGAGTTGTGCTCGCTCTAATTCCACTTGAGCTTGTTTAATTTGGGATTCTAAATCTTTCAGTAAATCATCATTTTCATCAATATAGATTGAATCAATATTATTTTGTATATACTCTTTGTTGTCGGAACATATCGCCACAAAATACAGGGGAGATTCCAATACAGGAACTCTTCTATTTAAATTACTTAATTGCCCACTATATGCCTGAACAGAATTGTAATTTGAATCTTGTAATGTAAAGATAAAAGAATTTGTCGCTAATCTTTGCCCATAAATCTGACAAAATTTAAAATAGGAATTCAATAAATCAACTAATTCATTGTAGTAAAGTTCTTTAACATGAAATGGATTTTGCTGTTTAGGTTCATCTGAATAAATTAAGCGATTTGGAGATGATATAATTAGTACTCCATCTGGTTTCAAAACTCTTTTAATTTCCAGCATCATCTCTTCATGTTTGTCGTGATGCTCAATAGTCTCAAAGGAGGTGACTACATCAACTGAATTGTCAGGTAATGGTATGGAATCGCATGAACCCGCCAAAAACTGGAGATTGGGTAAACTACTATACTCCTGGGTTGCATACTCTATGGCCTCAGAGCTAATATCAACTCCAACAACGGATTCTGCAACTTTTGCTAATAATGCAGAACCATATCCTTCGCCAGAAGCAATATCTAATACTGACTTACCAGTGACAAACTCCAAACACAGGGCATATCTATGTAAATGTTCGTATTTAATTTGACCATTTAAATGTGAAACATACCTTTCACCAGTGAATTTCATAAAATGTTAGCTCCTTTAATTTACTTGACTGCAACAATTGCTTGAGCAGCAGGATATTCAGCAGAAATTATCCTGCACTCCTGAAATCCAGCTTGAATAGTATGTTTCCAAGCATCACAACCATACTCTGTATAAACCAGTAAATCAGACTGTTGAACTTCTGGAGTACCATGATAGCTAGGAGCTAATCCTTCTCGATTGTTAGTTAGCCGATTCACAATCATGGGAACTGTGAAAATACATAAGCCTTCAAGTTTTAATACTCTATAACATTCTGATAAACCTGTAATAGGATGAGGAATGTGCTCAAGGGTATCTGAGTGAACTACCATATCAAAAGATTCATCTGCAAATTTCAGGGACATCATGTTTACTTCTGGATAATTTCCCAAATAATGTCCTGGTAGTTGTGATAAAAATTGGGTTAAGGAACCTGCTGTATTTATTTCTAAAATTTTCAGCTTTCGTGCAATTCTTGTCTTGATAAAATCCTGAAAGATGCCGCGATAAGTGAAACATCTCATGATTGCCAGGGCTAATGCCATAGAACGCAAGTTAGAGTGGCAATCAAGGCATTGTAATCCTTGTTGGCGGTTAATATATTCAACTTCGTAGTTAGAGATACGCCATTCATCTATCAGTGATTTCCATAAAACAGGATTTGCTACCATCCGATTAGAGCCGCAACAAATACAGGAATTAATTTGTTTGCATAAAGTCATAGCAACTAGATCTCAATATTACTTAATACCTACTAAAACTACTCTATCTATCTGATTATATTGAGGCTCTTGCACCAGATAATTTGGATGTAGCTGAATAATACTCTTAAAGCCTAAATGCCTGATAATTTCAACTACAGCAAATAAATTAGGTATTAAGCTCAAACCCGTAAGAGATGCTAATGGGTTTTCCTCATCTTTTTCTGCATAAGCTACAAAATAACTGTCCCCCTGCAAGTATTGGTTGGGAATACCCCAACCGAATGGAATATGCCGATCGCTTTTGCAAAGTTGAGTGTCGATAAAGATGTATTTTGAACTTGCTAGAGATGCTTTTCGTATCAGTCCAATGGGGTTTTCTACATGGTAAATAATACCTAATAAAAAAACCACATCAAATTTATTCTGTTCATAATTAAAATCCAAAACATCTGCCTGTTGAAAATCACAATTATTGTAACCAAGAGACTGTTGAATAAACGAAGCTTTTTCTAGATTGTCTTTCCTCCCTTCAATTCCAAGACCATATTTAGCTCCCCGTTTTAACATCTCAAACATGAAATATGCTTCATTACAGGCTATATCCAAAACAGAGGCAGATTTATAATCAAAAGAGATACTATCCAAAAAGGAAAATATCATTGAATGCCTAACTTTGTTGACCTGATTTATTGATTCTGAATAAACAGGTGTTTTTACTCCGTTACCCAGGTCAAATTCATACATCCATTTGCCATATTTCGTAATATCTTCTGCCAACATTTAAATTCAATACCTCATAAAATTAACTGTCAACTGATTTGATTAATTTTGTTCTAAAACTTTGCTACTTGTTTCTACGTCAGATACATAGGCTTCAATCCGATGTGATATTTCAATATTTGGTATACGAAATATGCCAAATGTTAAATCGATCGCCCCTGAGATAATATTTAATGGAGATTGCAACCAATCCAACATTTCATGGTTATCCTGTGAACCACAAGCGATCGCACATTCTAATACATAGTTATCTCCTTGAATTTCGGGCCAATCTAACTGAAATTCAACTGTGAGTAATTGATTGGGCAGTAAACTATTTAATTTATAATGATATTGCTCTGTACTTACAGAAGTTATAGTCGTTCTTAACCTATCACATAAGTTAATACCAACTATCGGTCTTTCGATATAATCGAAACTAACAATTTTAATTACCAATTTGATTTTATCTTTGGGATATATAAATCCTATATTGTCATTATTAGTATCCAATATTTCAATATGGATAATTTCTGCTCTACCTGTTCCAAAACGCTCTCCACAATCATATGCTTGATAGCTCTGATTAGTAAATGGATTTAATTTTACACTTTTATTTGGTTGTTTAACACTATTTTGCAAAGTATTTTTGCCTCTGGAGTTCTGTAAATTATTTTCTGTTAATTTTTCTCGATTCTGCTTTTTCTGATAATCATTAATTTGCTCATACATCCAAGCTTGATAGTGCCTACTAATCACATCTGGTTCACCTCTTTCAACAATATTCCCTTGATTCATCCATATAACTTGACCGCATAGACGATTCACTGCCCCTGTATCATGGGATACAAATAAAATTGTTCCTCCAGAGTCTTGGAAGCTTTTTATTTTGGCCATACAACGATGGACAAAAACTCCATCACCTACTGATAAAGCTTCATCCACAATTAAAATTTCTGGATCTACATTTACTGCCACTGCAAATGCCAAGCGGACAAACATCCCGCTAGAATAGGTTTTAACAGGCTCATCAATAAAATCGTCAATATTGGCAAATCCAAGAATATCATCTAATTTATCTTCAATTTCTTCTCTACTTAAACCTAATAAACGTCCATTAAAAAATACGTTTTGTCTTCCTGTAAATTCAGGGTTAAATCCGCTACCTAACTCTAATAAAGCTGAAATACGTCCATTGACTTGTACTTTTCCCATAGTGGGGGTTAAAGTCCCTGCAATAATTTGCAGAAGTGTACTTTTCCCAGAACCATTGCGTCCCACAATCCCGACTGTTTCTCCCTTGGGAATATCTAAATTTATATCCTGTAAGGCCCAAAATTCATCGGCTCTATTCTTTCCTGGTAATAAAATCTCTTTTAAGCGATCGATAGGACGAGCATACCGCTTGTAGCATTTCGAGACATTTTTGAGGGAAATTGCTACTGACTCACCCATAATTTCAACATCACTCCTCAAAATTCCCACATCACTAACAAAATTAAATACCATGAAGTAGATGCCAGATCAGTAAATAATTGCAGTATCTTAACCTACTCTTAACTTGTACATTTTATAACCCTTATATAGCAAGGATTTTCGCCAAACAAGAATGCAGGTACTAGTTTCATTCGTTGGGAGAAGATTTATTGAACCTTCTTCCTTCTTCCTTCTTCAAGAATCACATACAAAACCAGTATTAATACGAGGTATGCAAGATATCAGTCTATGAATAGCACTTTTGATCTAACCAACGGATATTACATGTTTGTGCTAGACCAGATAGACTGCAACAAAAGACACCATTAATTACCTTTCTCTATTTAACCAATAACACTCCCCTGATGTCCCCGATTCGGCTACACTTAATTTTGGTTGACTGCATTGTTGATAAAAAATGGAAATCGGACAAAAGGTTAAGGTTTATCGTTTGCGCGATCGCGTATCGGGTGACATTGCTCAAAGGTTAGGTAAGGTTGGTACCATCAAAGAGTACAAGATGACCGATGGTAGTGGAGTTGGTGTAAAGGTGGAGTTTGAAGATAATTTCTCTACTTGGTTTTTTGAGGATGAAGTTAAATTAGTACAGTAGCAAATCTCCAACGCGTTTGAGTTAGGGCTGTTGTCAAGCAAACGCTCTTTAGCTACCATTATCAGCCGAGTGCTAAGTTGGAATTGAAAAATATCGGCGGGAAAATAGGAGTCACGCAATGTCCCTAATATTGACATTTTTGGGCACGGGCTGCACCCATCGTACAAAAATTGCGATCGCTGCTGCCAAGCTATTAGCTAGTCAAGGAAAACGCGTACTCTTGGCTGGTAATGCGGAACCAGCAATGCCAATTCTATTGGATGTCCCTGTTGGGCCTGAACCCCAGGAAATTGCTGCTAATTTACAAGTTGTCCAGTTGCAAGCATCTGTGTTGCTAGAACGCAGCTGGGAGGATGTGAAACAACTAGAGGCGGAATATTTGAAAACCCCTGTCCTCAAAGATGTTTACGGTCAAGAGTTAGCTATATTACCAGGGATGGACAGTGCTTTGGCACTGAATGCGATTCGCCAGTATGATGAAAGCGGCAAGTACGATGCCATTATTTACAATGGTAGTGGGGATTCTGCTGCTCTGCGGATGTTGGGAATGCCAGAGTCCCTGAGTTGGTATATGCGGCGATTCCGTCAGTTATTTGCTAATTCCGACATCGGCAAAACCCTAAGCGAATCCCCCGTAATTCAACCCTTGATTAGTACCCTGTTTAACGTCAACTGGACGGCAGATAATTTTGCTCAACCTGCCAATAAAGCCAGTGGTTTTTTGGAAAAGGGGAAAGAAGCAGTTGCCGATCCCAAACGTGTAGCAGCTTTTCTGGTTTCTACTCCCGACCCTGTGGAGATTGCTACCTGTCGTTACCTGTGGGGCGGTTCCCAGCAGGTAGGTTTGACGGTGGGCGGCTTAATGCTGGTATCTTCTGGCACTGCTGATAGTATTTCTGAAGAATTTGCACCTCTACCAGTCAGTGTAGTCCCAGATACCCAGGCAAATGATTGGCAGGCTCTAATTGACTCTCTACCTAACTTTACGGCGCAAGCATTACAAGCTCCTAAACCCATAGAAATTGATATCCACCAAGGTAAGGTAAGTTTATTTTTGCCGGGATTTGATAAAAAGCAAATCAAACTGACCCAATATGGACCAGAGGTGACTGTGGAAGCAGGAGATCAACGACGTAATATCTTTTTACCCCCTGCTCTCAGCGGCAGAACTGTGACTGGTGCGAAGTTTCAGCATCATTATTTGATTATCTCATTTTAGATAACTTAGGAATGATGAGGGAAGGAGTGTAGACACGAAGTGGCTTCTCGTAGACACGCAGTGGCTTCTCGAAGAGTAGAGTAGGAGGGAAGGAGGGAAGGAGGGAAGGAGTGAAGGAATACATACTACTTAGTATCTAATTCCTAAACAGTTAGCCCCTAACCCCTAATTCATAACTCATAATTCATAACTCATAATTAATCAACTACGCCCTATGTCTGAATCAACCCCCATTACTCCAGAACCTGAGACTAATCAGCCATTAGAATCAGCCACAACCACCGAAGAAGTAATTTCTGAGGACAATGGTGGTTCTAAAACCAGGCAACTCCTGGGTATGAAAGGCGCTGCACCAGGAGAAACCTCCGTGTGGAAAATCCACTTGCAATTGATGAAGCCAATTACCTGGATTCCTTTAATGTGGGGGGTAATTTGTGGTGCAGCTTCCTCCGGTCACTATACCTGGACGTTGGACAATGTCCTCAAGGTAGCAGCTTGTATGTTGTTATCTGGCCCTTTATTGGCTGGTTATACCCAAACCCTCAATGATTATTACGATCGCGAAATTGATGCCATTAACGAGCCATACCGTCCCATCCCTTCCGGAGCAATTTCCATACCTAGGGTAATTACGCAAATTATTGTATTACTTATAGCTGGTGTAGCCATAGCCTATGGTTTGGATGTGTGGGCTGGTCATGATTTTCCCAATGTAACTGCGATCGCTTTGTTGGGTTCTTTCCTGGCATACATTTATTCTGCACCACCATTAAAATTGAAGCAGAATGGTTGGTTGGGTAATTATGCCCTTGGTGCTAGTTATATTGCCTTACCTTGGTGTGCTGGTCATGCTTTGTTTGGAGAATTGAATTGGAAAGTGGTTGTGCTGACCCTGGTTTACAGTCTGGCTGGGTTAGGGATTGCCGTTGTCAATGACTTCAAGAGTGTGGAAGGGGATAGCAAACTAGGATTAAAATCCTTGCCAGTAATGTTTGGCGTGCAAACTGCTGCTTGGATTTGTGTAGTAATGATAGATACATTCCAAGCTGCGATCGCTGGTTATTTGTTCTACATCCATGAAAACTTGTATGGGGCAATTTTATTATTGTTGATCATTCCCCAAATCACCTTCCAGGATATGTACTTCCTGCGTAATCCCCTGGAAAATGATGTTAAATATCAAGCCAGTGCCCAACCATTTTTAGTCTTAGGAATGCTGGTTGCAGGATTGGCCATCGGTCATGCAGGAATTTAACCATAGGGTGTGTTGGGGCTGAAACCTGATGCACCCGCTCCTATTTTGCATTTTATAAGGACGGCTAGCTGAAAACCCCGAAATGAAAACTACAAATCCAAGAAGATTTGTAGTTTGAGGGTCGTTTACGTCGGGGATGAAAACTGCTATCAAGCCTTTAGGCTTGAGTGATTTTGTCATTAAATATGTTATAATTGACTAATCAGTACAAGATTTAAAAACCTACCCCCGGACTGGGGGAAAGTTTACGCCCGAAAGAACCACCGAGGAGATATCAGCACGCCCTTGTGGCAAACGTGTTGAGCCTGGGAACCTGAGATATCAGGATATTAAGGCAGT
>JASJDS010000282.1 GCA_030065055.1 Calothrix sp. MO_192.B10 | reverse complement strand
TTGTAGTAGTTTGGTTGTGGATGGGATTGCCACGCTCCACTACGTTACGTGAGCGCTTCGCGCACGCTACGCGGTAAGCGCAGCTATGCCGTAGGCTTTACGCTGCGGACATCTACTATCTTTGATTGCAACTTGGTATAACCCAGGTTTTCACTTTCTTTGACTCTGCCTGTTTTGCAAAGCCGACAGCAATGAAGAGCGATTTTCATTTACTTCAGCTAGCAGTTGTGCGATCGCTTCTTCAATAATTACCTTTTTATAGGCGGTGTTGGCTTTACCTAGTAGTCTAATGTCATTAATGTTGATGAGTCACGGGCATTTAGATCCCCGACTTCTATCCTAGGAATCCCTATGATGTGCGGATATTGATTCAGAAGTCGGGGATCTGTTACCTAGCCAGATGAACTGAGTGGGAACCGCCATATTACTTATTACTTATTACTTCTTACTTATTACTTATTACTTATTTCACATCGCAATCAACCCTTCCATCACCTGCTGCAAATCACTCGTCAAATCCACCACTGCCTGTCTGGCGCTGCGACGGGAATCACTATAAACTGGATAACGCTCAGACACCGACAACGGTTCGCCAATGGTAATTTTCGCTCTTTGCTTACCTAATTGCGGACGCTTGAAGGGATTACTACCCCTAATCCGAGTTACCATATCCCAAATAAGTAAGGTAGTTTCCGCGAATCTTTCAGCAGTGGGTTTTTCCCGCACATAACTACCAGTCACCGCCACAAAACTTTCCACTAACCGCATATGCCACATATGTAAATTAGCTTCTTCCGCCACCCGATCGCCCAATGCTTTTTCTAGGGGTGACAATGCACTTATATCTTTAAAATCTTCCCTAAACATATAATTCCATGCTGCCTGCTCCACCCGGCGACAACGATCATTAAAATTACCCTTAGCTGGTAAATCAAAATATTGTTCTGCTACTTGCAAAACTATATTTAATAGAGCATGTAAACGATTAGCGATCGCTTGATTAATATCTTGACTTTCTCCGGTAACAATCTCTGGTTTGGGTAATTTCTGGTGATAAAAACGAGTATAAAAATCTTCTACCAAACATAATAAATGCTCTGACAACCGCAAAAGCCTAGGATATAGGGAATGATATGCAGATGGTAGGGAACTCAAAACAGAGACATCAAACTTATTTGTATCTCCAGACACCCCACTTACCACTTCCAATTGACTTAATAGGTTAGCGATCGCATCCCAAGGAGGGGTAATATAACTGTATTCAATGCCAACTGGTAAAATAAAAACCTGCTCATCCCTACCAGCTTTGTGCAAGTCTTCCGCACACCAAAAGCTTAATTGGGCAATTCCCGGTTCTAGGGGGTTGACAATCTCCGACAAACCATTGGTAGCACCTTCTGGTGCCGCCGCCATGGGAAAATCACCATTGGCAAATAAATTCCGTGCCGAGCGCAACCCCGTCCAATCAGCCTTACCCCGTTGAATTGGCGTACCACCCAACCGGGAAGCAAGCCAACCAATGTGGTCACCAGCCCATAACGGAATGCCGCGATCATAAATAAAATGGGCATGAATTGGTGATTTTAGTGCTATATTTTTCTGCCGTGCTACCTTAGGTACTAGCTGGGAAAGCAAGTAGCCCAAACACAAAGGATCTTGGGTTTGGGGATGGCGAAATGCAAGTAAAAAACGAACTTTTCCCCCTTGAAACTGACGATATAGATCCACCAAAACTTCTATATTGTCTGCTTCAACTTGCTTGATTGCTGTTTGCCAATTTATCCATTGGGTCAGCAACAAGTGGGATGCTTTTAACAACCAAGGGTTAAATGCTGGGGAAATAAATTCTAAAGGTGGTTGTGCTTTATACATAAAATTTAGGGTAGGTAATTGTTCAAGGGAACTCTTAACAGGGAACACAAGCAAGTTTGGAGGAGAATTTTTACCTTCCCCAAACCTATTTCTCTTTGAAAGAGGAGGCTTTAACAGTTGTCAGTTATCAGTTATCAGTTACCAGTTTTATCACCTGGGTTTAAATCCCCCACCAGCCCGCCTGATAACTGTGCCTCTTACAGAGGAGCTGCACTAACACTGATTTAAACCTAGGGAATAGGAAACAAGAAAATACTGTTGCTCATTTCTGATTACCTTTTCTCTCTAAAGCAACGGCTTTGGTAATTGGGTAAACAATAAAAATATTTATCCTGCTGTGCCGTATATCCTTTATACTTCAGCTTTTAGGCTAACTTTTACACTCTAACTAACATAAAAACTAGCAAAACCGAACATAGGAGAAACAATGCGACTGTCAAAAATGTTATTTGTCACACTCAGAGACGACCCTGCGGATGCAGAAATCCCCAGTCATAAACTACTGGTAAGAGCAGGTTATATTCGTCGCATTGGCAGTGGTATTTATGCGTATTTACCCTTAATGTGGCGGGTATTGCAAAAGGTATCCCAAATAGTACGGGAGGAAATGAACGCCACCGGCGCCCAGGAATGTCTTTTACCCCAGTTACAACCCGCAGAGCTATGGAAAGAATCGGGACGTTGGGATACCTATACTAAAGCTGAGGGTATTATGTTTGCCCTAGGTGACAGAAGGGAACAAGATTTAGCATTGGGACCCACCCACGAGGAGGTAATTACTACGGTAGCTAGGGATATGATTCGTTCCTACCGTCAGTTGCCCATACACCTATACCAAATTCAAACTAAGTTCCGAGATGAAATTCGCCCCCGGTATGGGTTGATGCGGGGACGGGAATTTATTATGAAGGATGGCTATTCTTTCCATGCTGATGAGGAAAGTTTAAAAGCCACCTACCAAGATATGTACACCGCCTACAGTAATATGTTGCGGCGCAGTGGTTTAGCTTTTCGCCCCGTCCAAGCTGATTCCGGTGCCATTGGTGGTTCCGGCTCCCAGGAATTTATGGTGTTAGCGGAAGCTGGGGAGGATGAAGTTCTATATACAGAGGATGGTCAATACGCTGCTAATGTGGAAAAGGCGGTTTCCTTACCTGTAGATGCCGAGCCTTCATCGTTTACCAGTTACGAGAAAAAGTCAACTCCCGGTACAGAAACCATTGAACAACTGTGTAATTTCCTCAAATGTTCTCCCACCCAGGTAGTGAAAAATGTCCTCTACGAAACCATTTATGACAACGGCACCACCGTATTAGTACTGGTAAGCATCCGTGGGGATCAGGAAGTAAATGATGTGAAATTGCAGAACGAATTAACCAAACTTGCTCCCCAATACAAAGCTAGCACCATCCTGGCAATTACCATACCTGACGCTGAATCCCAATCAACCTGGGCGGCTAAATCCTTACCCTTGGGTTACATTGCTCCGGATGTAGATGATGCATACATTGATACCAAAAAACAGGTGCATGGTAAATTCTTGCGCCTAGTGGATAAAACCGCCATTGACCTGAAGAACTTTGTTACCGGGGCGAATGAGTCCGGCTATCACGTAGTAGGAGCAAACTGGATAGAGAATTTTAAAGCACCAAAAAATATAGTAGATATACGTAAGGCAAAAGCAGGGGATAGAGCCGTTCATAATCCAGAGCAGAAATTACAAAGTGCCCGGGGCATAGAAGTAGGGCATATCTTCCAGCTAGGTATAAAATATTCCCAAGCAATGGGAGCAACCTACACCACCCCAGAAGGGAAAGACGAACCCCTATGGATGGGTTGTTATGGTGTGGGAGTTTCTCGATTGGCACAAGCTGCGGTGGAGCAATCTTATGACAAAGATGGGATAATTTGGCCAGTTGCGATCGCACCTTACCATGCGATCGTTTGTATTCCCAATATTAATGATGGTAAACAGGTGGAAGTTGCCGAGCAGCTTTATACAGAGTTAAATCAAGCTGGGGTGGAAACCTTACTCGATGACCGTAAAGAGCGGGCGGGAGTTAAATTTAAAGATGCAGACTTGGTGGGTATTCCTTACCGCATTGTCACCGGGAAAGCTTTAGCTAATGGCAAAGTTGAAGTGGTGAAAAGGGCGAATAAAGAGTCTTGTGAAATTGCAGTAGAGGAAGTAGTTTCTACCTTGAAAAATTGGGTTGAGGAGGAAGTAGGGACTTGCAATAAATAAAGATAGCGGTTTTCATAACGTAGGTTGGGTGGAGCAAAACGCAACCCAACAATCTTGTTTTTCTTGGGTTCCACTACATTCTATCCAACCTACAACTAAATTCCAGTGGTGTACGAAGTGTAACGCACCATTTAATGTCTATTATCACTGAGTGATGCCTATCAAAAAAAATCACGGTTAGAATATCTGTACTTATGTCAACTTTTCAATATGCAAGCTTTGAATTTAACTGAAACCCAAAAAAGTCTTTTGCAATGGCTAGTAGAAAAAGTACGTGCTGGGATGCTTAATGAAGAGGAAATTTGGTTTGCATGGTCTTTTGAGGGTACAAGTTTAGTAAACTATCAGGGGGATGATGTTCCTGAAGTAAAGACGACAACTCTTGACGCTTTGCAGGATAGTGGTTGTCTATCATGCGACCGAAGTCGTCAACATCAATATAAGTGTGCTCTAACCAGTAAAGCTTATGAAGCTGTTGATTCTAATTTTGATGCTCCAGACACTTCATTCATTGAATATCTAACACCCCTAACCGGCATGGATAAGTTTGATGAGCAAATAAAGACACGATGCTTACCACTTCTAGCATCAGGAGGTTCAGACTCTGTATTGTGGGATTCTGTTGTAAGAACAGCGGGGGTCATTTTGGAAGAACGGTTAAGAGATGTTGGTGCTATATCTGATCCTAATCAAACAGGGCAAGGATTAGTTAACGAAGTGTTCAAAAAAAATGGAACATTGGCATCAAAATTTACGGTTGATTCTGAACGACAAGGATATCGGGATTTGTATGCTGGTATTGTTGGATCTTTCCGCAACCCGTATGCTCATAGGTTGATTGATCCAAACCCAGAAGATGGTGGAGCTTTCTTAGGTTTTGTCAATCTGCTTCTTAAAAAACTTGAAGCTTTGAGGTAGAAGTTAAATTTCCCGCAAATTCCAAACTAACTTCACAACCATTCTCCCATTACTCGAAGTGAACCTTTCCCAACTTCCTCCATGGAGTTATGTAGCAATAGTTAGAAACTAGGTTGGGTGAAGCAAAACACAACCCAAAAATCTTGTTTTTCTTGGGTTCCACTACATTACTATCCAACCTACAACAAAATTCCATTAGCGTGATATACAGAAAAATATTTAAGCAATAAATCTAGGATGACACATGGGTAGCAAGATACAGATTTCGTTACCAATGACAGGGAGTTGCCAATGCGGTGCAATCAAATATGAAATTAATAGTATGCCTCTTACTCTCTATGCTTGCCACTGTACTGAGTGCCAAAAACAGTCTTCATCGGGTTTTGGTATGTCTATGCCTGTTCCGAAAACAGGATTCAAAATCATTAGCGGCAATCCTAAATATTGGAGCAGAACATCCAATAGTGGTAGAACAGTAAATTGTGCTTTCTGTCCTGAATGTGGCACTAGGTTATTTCATCAGCCTCTGAGAAATAAAGAGGTTGTGAATGTAAAGCCAGGTACTCTAGATAAAACAAAATGGATTAATCCTGTCGCTCACTTATGGTTAAGTAGTGCTCAAACAGGAGTGGTTATCCCGGAAAGTAAATTGTATTTCCAAAAACAACCAGATAGCTTTGAGCCTTTATATCAGGAATGGTTAAATCAGTACGAACCAAGTCATACCTAACCAGTTGCTTTTTGAATATAACAATAGTGCGATACGCAAAGCATCAAGCCTTTGGCTGGTGCTGCTGATTATAAATATGAATTTATCTCGCGCATTAGACGCGCAGCGGCTTTCCGCAGGATAGACGCAAAGGCGCAAAGTTACAAAGAAAAATAAGGGTAATTTTGGCGTTTCATATCCTAATTCAGCAATGCCCTTTGGCTTATCCCTTGTAGAAACCCAGAGGTTAAAATGTTCTTGTGAAGCATTCGGTGGATGTTGGAGTATGGGAAGTGTGTACTTCAACTTAATGGGTTCATTCAACTGAGGAGTTCAATATGCGAGAATTAACCTATTATAGAATTGGTCGAAGTTCAAAACTCCCAGCCTTTAGGCGGGAGATGTAGAACGAGGTAGCAGGTTTACGTGCTGTCTCCTTAAGTTACATCGTGGTGACGCTGCTCTTCAATGTATCTCCTAATAGTTTCAT
>JASJDS010000009.1 GCA_030065055.1 Calothrix sp. MO_192.B10 | reverse complement strand
GAACCGTGACAAGAAAAGTGGAGATAATTAGCTTGCTTTAATTGTGTTGCAGCTTGAGATAAAGCAGCTTTTGTGGCTTGTTTTTTGGGTAATACTTGATGGGAGGGGAAGTAAGATAATATGGCTTCTACTTCCAAATCCGTGTAATTCAAGTCTTCTGTGGGGTTTTGGATGGCAAACAAAGATTGGAAATGAGGACGTTGGCGTTGTTGTACTTGTTGTAAGATTTGACAACTAGGTGCATAGCTTACGCCCTTGGGGAATAAGTCAATTAAGTATGATGATTTGGCGGGTAAAGCATGGAGAGGGAATAGGTGTAAGAAGCGATGAGGAATGAGGATTAATCTTTGGCATTGTTCGGGGATGTGGTCTAATATTTCTTCAATGTGCAGAATTTCTGCTAACTTGTTTAGGCGTGTTTCTAGTTGTTTCTGCCATTGGATTTTATTTTTGTCTTCTGGGTTGTAGTAATCTTTTAAATATTCATCACGCCAATCAAATAGTGCGTCTAATTCTGCTGTTGGTGATTGCCAAGAGGTTAATTGTTGTCCGTGAGGTTGGATAATAAACGTAAGAATTGTATCTGTGGCAATGTACCATTCTATAACTGCTGTATTTGCATCTAAAGTTTCTTGGAATTGAGCAAACTTGAAGCCAGAACCAACAGGCAAATATTTATCTTGTAAGTTGTTGCGTTGCTGTCGTAATTGTTGGAGACGTTTTGCTAAGTCTTGGGGATTTTCCGCTTTACCATTTTGGATTTGATATTGTCCTACGGCTATTTCATCTCTGTAGGTTTCTAGTTGAGTGACAACATCTGGAGGGAAGATAGTTTTAGAGTCACGTTCGAGGATTTGCTCAACTAAATTGCGGGTTTTACTGCGTTCAGCATATTCTATTGCTTCGGTAGTCTTATTTAATTGCAAGCAAACTTCTACCATGCGGCTATAAAATTTATTAAAATCCTCCGCTTGTTTGCGTTTGCTTTCTTCACCAGATAATATTTCTTCTCGTAAAGATTCTACTGTGTCAATGGCAGACTTAAAATTATTGTATGCTAAATCAAACTGGTTTATCTCTTGGTAAGTAATTCCCAGTCTGAACAAAGTTTCTGCATAATTTTGAGGCAAAGCTTCCCTAGTGTAGAAAGTCAAAGCATTACGATAAGCAGCGATGGCATTTTCGATGTTATTTGTCCTGTTTCCTTCGATTCTCTCACTGTAGGCAAGTCCGACATTATGTTGCGTCATTGCCCAATCAACAGGCAAAGCTCCCTTGGTTCTGACAGTTAAAGCAGCAGTAAAAGCAGCGATCGCATTTTCGATGTTCTCTGCTCTGTCGCCTTTGATTCTATTGCCGTAGGCAAGTCCGAGATTATTTTGCGTTCCTGCCCATTGTTGAGGCAAAGCTTTTTTGGTTCTGACAGTCAAGGCCGCAGTACAAGCAGCGATCGCATTTTCAATATTCTCTGCCCTGTCTTCTTTGATTCTATTGCCGTAGGCAATAGCAAGATTATGTTGCGTCATTGCCCAATCAACAGGCAAAGCTTTTTTAGTATAGACAGTCAAAGCATTACGATAAGCGGTGATCGCCTGTTCGATGTTCTGTGCCCTGTCTCCTTTGACTCTCTGCCTGTAGGCATTTGCAAGATTATTTTGCGTTTCTGCCCAATCAATAGGCCAAGTCTCTTTAGTTCTGACAGTCAAAGCATTACGATAAGCAGCGATCGCCTGTTCGATGTTCTGTGCCCTGTCTCCTTTGATTCTACTCTTATAGGCAACAGCGAGAGTATTTTGCGTCATTGCCCAATTAACAGGCCAAGCTTCTCTAGTTAAGATAGTTAAAGCCGCAGTACAAGCAGCGATCGCCTGTTCGATGTTCTGTGCCCTGTCTTCTTTGATTCTACTTTTATAGGCAACAGCGAGATTACTTTGCGTCATTGCCCAATCAACAGGCCAAGCTTCTCTAGTTAAGACACTTAAAGCCGCAGTTAAAGCAGCGATCGCTTTTTCGATGTTTTCTGCTCTGTCGCCTTTGATTCTATCGCTATAGACAGCAGCGAGATTATTTTGCGTCATTGCCCAATCAACAGGCAAAGCTTCTCTAGTTAAGATAGTTAAAGCCGCAGTACAAGCAGCGATCGCATTTTCAATGTTCTCTGCTCTGTCTCCTTTAATTCTCTGCCTGTAAGCAATTGCGAGATCATTTTGCGTTGCTGCCCATTTTTGAGGCAAAGCTTCTCTAGTTAAGATAGTTAAAGCCGCAGTACAAGCAGCGATCGCATTTTCGATGTTCTCTGCTCTGTCGCCTTTGATTCTATCGCTATAGACAGCAGCGAGATTATTTTGCGTCATTGCCCAATCAATAGGCAAAGCTTCTCTGGTGTAGACAGTTAAAGCAGCAGTGTAAGCAGCCATGGCATTTTCGATATTATCTGCCCTGTCTCCTTTGATTCTATCCTTGTAGGCATTTGCGAGATTATGTTGTGTCATTGCCCAATCAACAGGCAAAGCTTCTCTAGTGAAGACAGTTAAAGCAGCATTATAAGCAGCGATGGCAATTTCCATATTACTGGCTTTGCTACCCAAGGGAAATTGCGCTATTAAATTGCTAAATTCACAAATAACTGCTGCTAAAAATTCCGCTTCATCTGCTTTAGCTCCCCCCAGCGCATTTGTTCCCCAACGACGTAGTATTTCTGCAAACACTCCATCAAGTTTGTCTGTATTCTTTGCCAGTAAGGGGTAAACTACTTGGGGATTACCTTTGCTGTCTGCGGTTGCTTGTAGTACCTCGCCCAAGAATTGGGAATATGCTTCTATCTCCTCCTCACTGAAAGATTGCAAATCTACTTGAGTATCTATATTCAACGCTTCCCTTAGTTGCATTGCCAAACCTTGCAACCTATTTGCTGTCTTCTCATCTCCATTTTGGGAACACATCTGTGCTACTTCTTCTACCTTCTGCACCAAGCCAACATCAAGTAAATCTGGGTGTGCGGCTAAAATCTTTGGTGCTTCACCACTGGGGGCATCTAACAGACTGCGAATCAGGTTGAGATAAGCTTGCTGGCGTTGTTCGTTCATGGGTAAGGGCGTGAGACGCAACATAATCATGAGAATAATTCAACGCCAACGCCCTCAATTCCAGAAAAATGAAGAAAGAGAAGAATAATTTACATTGTGGCTACTTGTGTAATAAGTTCATCTAACTCGTTGTCAATTGCATCTAACTTCTTGCGAATAGATGCCAATTCATGCAGTTTCTGTTCGACATTCTCCTGCCCTTTTTGCTTTTCTGATAAAATAGAATCTACCTGATCTCGAATATTTTGAATTTCCTGACCGAGTTCTTGGTCAACAGCAGTCCTAATCTTGCCTATTTGCTGAACAACAGCATTGCTAAGTTCGTCGGCTCTTTGGTAACTATCTGTACGAATTTGGTTGATAAATTTTTCAGTGACTGCTGCCTTAATTTTGTCATTAGTTGACTGAATTTTCCAAGCACCTTGGACAATACCGCCAATAACCATAGCCGGAATCAGAATAAACGGATTGAAACCAGCAAAGGCATAAGTTATACCAAGTAAAGCGAATTGTGCAATTAAACCTTTCGCCATTTCTTGAAAACCAAAAGCTGCTCCCAATGCACCAGCAGCAGCATTTCCCAATAAATAGCCTCCAGCAGCAGCAAGAACACGCTCAAGTAAAGACACTTTTGCTTCTTGATATGTGATTGCATCTTGGGAAGCAGAAGTACCAGCAATTAAATCAACCCGTAAATCTTCTACGTTCCTCACAAATGCTTCTGCTCTTTGCTCTAATTCAAGCATGAGGTTTTGTAATCGCTCAGTTAAAAATGGTTGTAGTTCTGAAGATTGCCATGTAGCAAATTCTGTCTCTATCTTGTTGGCAAGATAGTTTTTAACTTCTTCGACTACTTTTTCTATTTGTGAAGTCACCCATTCTAACTTCAAAAACTGAACTGGCTCTTTAATTTCATATACTATCATCCACTCTGTGATTTTTGTCTCAGCCAATTCCTGATAAAACTGCTGTGTTTTTTGGTGTACAGATGGCTTGGTATCAGCAATAAAGTTAGATACACGGGTAATTATTTGCTGACGTTCCAATTCTAATGATCTTAATGGTGCTTGAGCAGCTTCATATCGTTCTCCTATAGTTTTTAAATCAGTTCGTAGTAGTGTTTCTCGCTCAGGAATTATTCGCCTCGCCTCACGAATTGCACCTTTGATTTCTTTAGCAGGTTGGAGAATTTTGAGTCGTCCTTTTTGTGTGGTGAGAAATGTTGCTAACTCTACTTCCAACTCAGGTACACCGGATTGATTCAATCGCTGTTGTTCATTTGAATCTAGCCGACCTTCCAGGGCACCAAGAGCATCAATAAAAAATATACTTTCTTTACCACGTTTTGTACGTTCAGCTAGTTTAGAAAAAGCATGTTCTTTAATACTTTCTCTTTCTTTGGCTCTAATTTGGTTGATTCGATTGCAAATGAAGAAAATATCTTCATGTCCCATGCTAATCAAATTATTATCTATGAAATTAAGTTCACTTTGGGAACCGAGAACTTCACAAGAGAGAACAAACAGAACAGCATCAACAGTGGATAAGTAATCCGTTGTGACTTTCTGGCGAATTTCATGCTCATTCAGTCCAGGAGAGTCAATAATCTCCACACCGTCTTGACAAATTTCTAAAGGCCAGAATAACTCTAACTTTTCGTAAGGGTTTTCTTTGATTTCACCTACGTTATCTTTGATTACCACATACTCTTCAATTTGATCGACCGGAATTTCCTGGGCTGGCTTGACTCCATTATTTGTAGAGTTAGTATAATGCAGTAAAGCACATTTGCGCTCTCCCCATTTGACCTCATTAATGATGGCAGTACAAGGCTTTGCATAGGCAGGCAAAACTTCATCGCCTAGCATGGCATTAATAAAGGTGCTTTTACCGCGCTTGAATTCTCCTAAAACTAGTACTTTAAAACTATCTGCCTGAACACGAGTTTCCAATTTATGCAAAGTGTCTTCCCAACCTTTCATATCCAGGGAATCTAATATTTTCAGTTGGCGTTGAATGAGAGCAACTAAACTTTTCCGCCGTTGTTGGAACAAGTCAAACTGTTCGTGGGAAGTAGTTTGAATCATATTAATCTCCAAAAAATTTCAGAATTTAAAATAGATTGAAACAGGAATATGACTTACGCACTCGTGACGAAAAATAAGGCTTTGCGATTACTTCACTTCGTTCGTCCGTTCCGGACATGCTACGCAAACGTAATGACGTAAATACGTAGCTTGTGCGTAAGTCCTGAGGAATTAATGATTAGACATTGCTACTGCTGCGAGGATTTCTTGTTTCAAAGCAGAGGCATTATCAAGCATTTGTTGCCAAGGTTGTTCATCTGAGTCTGGATGAGTTTCTTCAATCGCAGCCGTTTTGGCAGATTGCCAAGTAAGTTGTTGGCGTTGGATTTCTTCTGCTATTTGCTGGTATATCTGACGCAGTCGTTCAGATATGCGATCGCAGTATTCATTAAATGCTTTGTCTACAGAAAGCTCCAATTTCTTCTGCACTTGTTGGCGCTGCTCTTCTAATTTGTCAGTGAGGAATTGTTCGCTGAGAATGGCTGCACCCAGACTGACAGCGATCGCTACCACCGCTGCTCCTCCTGTAAGGTAACTACCAATTACGGCAACACCACCGCCAATTCTGGTTAACCAGCGGTAACGCTGAATGGGAGATATTTCCAATTGTGGCAAGTTAGGCTTTATCTCTAGAGTTTCCTGTTTTTGACTTAGTGGCTGAGTCATTTGAGTAGAAAATGTGCGAGATAGTTCTGTTGTTAGCCAGTCAAAATCATCAGCAATTTCCTCCAGCAGAAATTCTTCGGATTTCTGTCCCAAAGAAAATAACTCCCGCCGCAACCGCCAAGGTAAGTCACACTCCCACCAAGTTTTAGGATTATCTGTCTGACTCAATTCTTGGTTCAGTACTTCTATGAGTGCGCTTTTGCTACTGAAAAGATTTTTCTTTAATTTTTGTTCGTGCTGAATACGTCGCCGATCCAACTCTAGGCGAATTTGTTCCCATTGAAGTTCAGCAGTTCGCATTGCTGCTTTTGCCTTTTTTAGTGCCTGTTCGTGTTCAGCAGCGCTCATTTTGGCAGTTGCGATCGCCACAGAACTTATATCAATCAACTGAGTCAATATATCAATGAGTTGTTTTGCTACCTGCTGAGAGCGCCATGCTTTGTGATTGCCTCCTGCTACCATTGCAGTAATTTGCGATCGCACTGCTTCTATTGCTTCGGTCTCGTTTGTATTTTCATCTACTGGATAAGATGGTAAAACTGGTATATCTGCCGAAATTTGGGCTATCCGTTCTCTAGTGACAGCTATTACTTCTTCTCGTTGTTCATGTTGAATGGTATCCAACTTAGATACAATGACTACAATTCGGGGAATATGCTTACCAATCACTTCTTGTTCGAGAAAGGCAGCTTCCGTCATACTAAAGGGTAGCGTGGCACTAACTAACAGTACTGTGGCATCACACTGACTAAGTAAATCAAAGACAATAGCCGCACGATTAGTATTGAGTTCTCCAATTCCTGGCGTATCAATTAATTCAGCATCCAGTGCTTCTAGCCAAGGATGAACTACGGTGATTCGGACTTTAGCTAATACTTCCTGCTCTTTGCCCTCTGAGTCAGTTACTACCAAGTCGTTCCAAGAAGCAGCATCTATTGCCCGACGCACTTCTGGACTACTGTCAAAACTAACTACCATGCTGTCTTCTGTGCCAGGGGTAATAGTAGTTAGAGTTGCTGTGGTTGGCAATGCTGCCGTTGGTAGCAGTTCCCGTTCCAACAATCGATTGAGCAAAGTACTTTTACCACGACTAAATTCACCAACAACAGCCAGTCGAAAACCAGGAAAACGCAAGCGTTCTGTGATGGTTTGCAATTGGGCAACTATCTCTGCAACAGAACAGGATTCTGCCAGTAGCGAACTTTGGGAAAGCCAAGAGTCAAGATACTGACTAAGATCCATAGGATATTGATCAATCGTCATATAAAATTCTCCTATTAAACAATCACTTTCTGAGTGGGGAAATCGACAACTACTAATCGGTTGTCAAAAACACTTTGCGCTTTGAGAAAATCCTCGACATCTTTACTTACCTTCAATTGCTGCTAACCTTTGTTGCTTTGCAGATAAAGATTTTCGTCGTCTGTCTATTTCTTGAAGATCCGCTTGCATGGCTATCTGCAAGTTAGTCAAACGCTGCAACTGTGTTTTTTGCTCTTGCAAGATACGATCAACGGTTGCCTTGTACTGCGCCATGTATTTGTCAATACGCTGTTTCAGCGCAGCACTAACACTATCTGCATAAGTTTGCACTGCACTTTGAGCTTGTCCTTTCACACTGTTAAAGTGAGAATCCAGTGAAGGGCGCAATTTGTCCCACAATTGCTGCTTGCGTTTCTCTAAGGAAGCACCCATAATCCCACCAGATACAATTAGACCGACTAAACCACCTATGACTGTACCCACAACTGGTAAGATAGCACTGCCGATTGCAATTCCAGTAGCTATTCCTCCAACTGCAACAAAACCATCTTGAGTGTCCATCTGTTCTTGAAGTGATTGCATAGAAGTAAAAACATCAGATGTGTTGATTTGCACACCATTATGCATAGTGTTCTGAATTTCAAACCCTCCTCCGAGCGTCTGTAGCCGACTATACACCTCAATAAACTTGCTATCAAACTCACGACTGGCTGCTATTGCTGCTTGTGAGATACTCTTGATTTTTTTTTGTAGTTCCTGTTGTAGTTCATCCTGAGATGTTTTCAGGATTGATTCCGCCTCATTTTTGACAATATTCTCTAGCGCCTGTAAATCTTCAGCATTGAAGATGGCATTGTATATTTTTGATATAGTTTTGTCTCGATATTTTTCAACACACTGACTACTCTTTGCTATCGTTGTTGAGATAGTGTCGTCAAGCATTCGCTGACACAACAACTGCTGTTCAGCAGTAAATAAGGCAAGATCCGGGATGATTTCTCGTTTAATTGCTTCTTGACGCTGCTGATAATTTTCCCACTGCGATCGCAAATTTCCCTCTAGCTGCTCAAATAATCCTGTCAAAAGACGCAAGACATTTTCTGATATGGCGAGTAAGCGCTCTCGACACAAGCGGTTAATAACCAATTTTTCTAGCTGTTCAAATCTCTGTTTCCATACGAGTAAGTCTGGTGGTACTGGTTCTTCACCTGTAATATCATCCATCACCACTTGCGCGGAACAACTATATAAAATTGGTGGTTTAATGCCAAGCTGTTCTACAAGGCGCGATCGTAAATTATTCAACACATCACTTTGTTCCCTTTGCCTAATTTGATCCATACGTGTGACTACAAATACACAACGATGAATAAACGGGCGCAAAGTACTCCTCAAAAAACTGGCTAGACTCTGTGATAAAGGTATCGTCGCTGGAATAATAATAATTACTGCATCAGCCTCGTTCGCTATGACTTTTCTGGTGACTTGTCCATGTAGGGTACTGGTGGCATTAGTTCCAGGTGTGTCAATAATCACAATACTATTGGCAAGAAAAGGAGCAGGGTGGGTAATAGTGAGTTGCTCCACATCTTTAGCAACTTCATCTTTGGTGGTCAGGACGTGAATAAACTCTCGATTATTAATACCATTAACTCCAGACAACCACGGGATAGTGATTTTTTGGCTATTTACATGGGTTTTTACAGTTCTTGAGAAAGTTCCGCCAAGTTGTACTTCAACTTCTAGGCAACTACCGTAACACAGTTTAGTAGCAGCAGCTGTGGTTGGTAAGACTGAAGTTTTGAGCAAATCATCTCGCAGTAGTGCATTGATAAAAGTACTCTTACCACTAGAAAATTCTCCAATAACTGCTAAGTAGAGACTGGAATCACTACGCCGCTTTTGAATTTGGTTAATCTGAGAGTCAATTTCACTTTTTAATGCAGTAGAGATATCTTCTCCCTGGATTATATTTGCAGCAAACTGCAAGTGGTCTTCAGCATCCGTCAAAGCATCCAGTTCATCTATAGTTTCTTGAGTTTTAGTATTTATCACAGTTTTTTAATTCCTTTCTTAAGCTGTTTTTTTTCGGGAGTATCTCAATTTTGAAAAACGCGGGGAGGATGAAATTTGTATCGCGATAAAATATATTCAGTTATCACCTCTGGATTCACAAAATAAACGCCTCTATCTTGACCAACGTTGAATTCTCGAAAACTGTGAAATAAATTCGCATCCAGTTTTACACCACCATTAACGTGATCGCTGTGTACATCAATTTCGTTAACAACGGAACTTCCTTTACCCAGAGTACTTATCTGGCTGAAATTCCAGAACCTAAGTGTATTTACTAAGCTTTGCTTATTCAGCATAGCTTTGAACCTAAGTATTTTCAACTAAAAATAAAATATCACACACAATCATTTTTGATGATTTTTTACTAAAACTTTATATTTCTGGCAAAAACTCTTGCAAAAACGCAAAAAACTGACATATCAAAAAAATAAAGCTTAGATTATTTCTAATCAAATTTTTACAGGAAGACAGGCTGAAAGCCCTTGAAGATGTGACTTTCCGCCACGCTACAAGTCACATCTGTACTTCAGGCAAGGGATGAAAGCCGTTTGAGGCGTTTACGCCTCACTGATTTAATCTCTTTGTTGAGCTATCCGGTGGGAGGAATACCTCTTTCCTCCTGCCTTATTTTCTAGCTAGACAGTCTCCAGAGCCTAAAAGCCTATATTACCGGGCAAAAACTAGGTTCGCGGCGAACCTAGCGTTCAACAAAAATCAACTACGTTAGACATATCGCTTCAGGAGAAAATTGATGAGTTCACCCCAGTTTTACGCTCGGTTACGCCAATTAGCGATCGCATACTACGACTTGCATCATCCACATCAAAAGTCCCAAACAATCTCAGCTACATCCCCATTGGAATCCACCGCGACTTCCAGTACAAATGACCTGAATGCCTCCCTTAAATCCACCTGGGAGAGTGATTCCCAAAACCCTGGTTGACTGTACGTCCACGCGAGTTTGTACTTATCCTGGGCGATTTTTACCCCCACCCGCAGCCTGGATTCCTCTGCATCTATTTGGTTGCGGATATCCAGGATTGCTCCCAGGATGGCAGGATTTGTGGAACCCAATGCTTCCAATGCTGCCAACTGCCCCCGTAATTCGATTAATGCTGGTGAATCAACCACACCAGAATCCCGTACATTAACCTCTTCCACAATTTCCTCTGCCTTGCGCGTAATCGCACAGATTACCTGCTCGGTCAAATCCGATAACCGCGTATTCTTCTTATTCCCACAGAAGTGCGACCCTCTAGCATGGCTATTACAACGAACCCAGTGCGTTTCCCCGTCTCCTTTCTTAAATTTGTATACCGTGCGAAACATCCCACCACCGCAATGGTGGCAGCGCAATAATCCTTTGAGTGGGTAGTCTCCCTGCCTCCTCACTGATACCCGTGGCTTGTTCTTGGCAGCGTGGAGTATTTCTGCTATTTCTGCATCGCTGGCAACTGCTTTATGGGTATTTCGCAGTATCACAGGTTTCCTTGGATTTTTCGGATTTCTCCGATACTCCATCTCCGTAAAATACCTGGTATGTCCGCAAACCGCAGGATTCTTAACCCAATGCCGTAATCCCGACAACGAGAATTTGATACCATGTTTCTCTGCCAGATGCTTGCTCACCCTTCCGTAACTGTATCCCCCTAGCAATAAATCAATTATCTCCCTGGCGATCGCAAAGTTACGCGGGTGTGGTTCTAGTTTATGCTCACCATCGATTTGAAACCCAAAAGGAGCCGTCTGTACCTTCCCTTGGCTACGGAAATAAGCCATCCCATGCCGGGTGCGCTCAGATAACAGCCTAGATTCAAAATCAGCCAGTGCAGCCATCTGGGACGCACTGAACCTCCCAAAGGATGAAGATATATCGATAGGTGCGTCCAAAATCCGCAGTATAATTCCACAGTCATTAAACAGTTGAATAGTCCTGATTACATCAATGTCACTGCGCCCCAACCTATCCACGCGGGTGACAATTACCTCTCGTACCTCCCCACGCTCCACCATCTTCAACAGTTTGGTGAACTCCTTTCTGGTGTGCGATCGCCCAGACTCCACATCCACCAATACGACCTCCGCACCAGCACCTTTCAATCTTGCTATCTGCTGATTCAGTGCATCATATTCTTCTGCCTGCTCGGTGCTGGAAACCCGCGCATAACCATATATACTCATCTCAACCACCCACAAACTATGGTTATATAGTACCGCGTCGTCGCGGTCTGGTGATGGTACCATTAATGAGTTGGTTCAAGGTCCTGCTGCGAAGTTAACCTTGATTCACTGCTACCGTTCTATGAACTACATCTGCCGTAGCTTAGAGGAAGCATACGGAATGCCTTGGATGGAGTTCAATTTCTTTGGTCCCAACAAGATTGCTGCATCTCTTCGTGAAATTGCTGCTCGCTTCGACGAGAAGATCCAAGAAAACGCTGAGAAGGTAATCGCTAAGTACACACCAATCATGAACGAGGTACTTGAAAAGTATCGTCCCAGATTGGAAGGTAAGACCGTAATGCTGTACGTTGGTGGTCTACGTCCTCGTCACGTTGTCCCCGCATTCCAAGACCTGGGTATCGAAGTTATCGGTACTGGCTACGAGTTCGCTCACAATGACGACTACAAGCGTACCACCAACTACATCGATAACGCTACCATCATCTATGATGACGTAACCGCTTACGAATTCGAGGAGTTCGTGAAGCACAAGCATCCTGACATGGTTGCTGCTGGTATCAAAGAGAAGTACGTTTTCCACAAAATGGGTCTTCCCTTCCGTCAAATGCACTCCTGGGATTACTCCGAACCTGGAAAGTGGGAGCAAAACTAGGGTAAATCAAGGTTTTTTTGCTGTGATATAAAAATAGTCTACTTTTAGTCTAAATATGAGCTGTAGGCTTATTTTAGATAATAAAGTTTTGAATGAACAGAAAGATATAAGTTTTCTCCTGTAAAGATTTGAGTATTTAATTAAATTCATATTCAAGAGAATCTGTAAAGATAAAAACTTTTTCAATTACTATTTTATTAGATTAAAAATGGCGATTTATCGGCAGAGTTGGAAATTACAATTTATGTCAATCTGCGGCTTCATTTGAAAGCATCACAGCATAATATTACCTGACAGCTAAATCTGTGACAAAATAGTATTGTTGTTCTATTGCTAATATGAGCGGCTACTAGCTATGATTTCCACTGAGCATCGCTACAGTTTGGATGAATACCGTGCGATCGAAGGATTTATCAAAGAGCAAGATATAATAATTTATCAATTGTTGATATAATCAGGACTTACGCAATTGTCACAATTGGTGATTGGTGCGTGAGGTTACAAGCCTGATGACTACGTTCAAATATTCTCGCAGCGTCATGCACCCTACAGAAAAAATATGCCAGTTGCGTAAGTCCTAATAATTTAAGTGAGATTAAACAATGGTTACAATCACTCGACCCAAAAATCTGGATAAAAGAGTATTTTTTGGTGATGATTGTCCTGGATATGGAGTAATTGCTCAAAACGATTTATTGTACTTGCGTGTTCATTACAGAGGCAAAAATAAGTTTAAATGGTTATTTGAATTTGACATTTTGGAAAGTGGTAAAACTGGCGGTAGTGTTGCCTTTACAAAAGATGAGTTTTGTCAAATAATTCAAATATTAGAATCAAAAAATTTTGATTGGAGAGAGCGAAGTTTTCCAGAACATTATCCTAGCATTATTTTATACCGCTACTTGAATTTAGAAGATGTTATTGAAATTGTCAATCAAGTCGCTGATTTTGCTTACCGTTTACATAACGATTTAAATAGAAAGCCTTCAATCAGTGAAATCAATCAGTTAAGTTATATAGATCAAAGTCGTCATGAAATATTTAGAGTTCATATTCATGATCAAATAAAAGGACAATATCAGTTATGCTTTCCTCAAGAATTAGACATAGATATATTACTTTTTAAGGAAGGTAGAATATCATTTAAGACGGACAAGAAAATAAAATTTGATTTTAGAGGTGAATACACCTATGAGCAAGCTATCGAAGATTATAATCCTGAGCATAAGAATGGCATATTATTGGTATATTATCAAAGAAAAATAGCAGAATTATATGAAATGGAATGGAATGAATTTTGCTTAATGATTGATCGGCGCATCTTTGACAAAACAGACATAAGAAATTAATATCCTAGAAAGTAGGGTGTGTTGTCGCGCAGCGCAACGCACCACATCTATTTTATAAACAAATTCAAATTCCTCTATAAACCAACTCCATCTTCAACTTTTCTACTTCCATCTTCAACCTTTCATTCTCTACTCTCAACCTAGCATTTTCTTCCTTAATCTCCTCAACTTCACTCCTCTTACTCAAAGCCTGATTAATCGCCAACTTCCGCATATCTAACGAAAACCAACGCTGATAAGTTTGGGTATGCACCTGCACACTATGCCCCAAATTATCCGCTGCTGCCTTAATAGGAATCCCCAAAATATGTGCCCTAATTGCCCAAGCATGGCGTAAATCATAGGGTTTAAAATCCAAACCAATTTTCCTAAACCACCAACTAACTCGTTGAGTTAATGCTGTGATTTCTGCATGATTATTTTTATCTTTTTTGCTAATCGTATCTGCCAACATTTCTAAATATTTCTGGTTCCTTAAATCAAACTCCTCAATCCATTGTTTATGTAAAGGTAAAGCTTGTCTTTCCCCAGTTTTACAATCTTTATGTACCTTCCATGTCAAATCTAAATTTTCTTGACTTAACCACCAATCAATATCAGGATGAATAAAAAGTTCTCGCGGACGTAAACCAAAAACCGCTAACATTCCATAAGTCCATCGCCAAAGTTGCCAGCTATCTTTCACATTTTGATTAACTTGTCTACCTCTATTATTTAAATAGTCTTCAAACTTGATAATTCCAGCAATAATTTCTTCATCGCTTGGTATCTTCCGGGAATTTTTATCCGGCATTTTAGAATAGCTCGATAAATCAATTTCTATTTTGAATGTCATACAAAATGCTGAAATTGCCCTAACTGCATTGTACCTCGCCCATTCCTTATCTATTTTTTCAAGGGCACTAATTAAATTATCAGCCGTGGCTAAATCTTTGGGGTTTGTAAACCGCTTGGCTCGGGAATAATAATAGAAAAAAGTATGCTCACTTTTTGTGGTGCGTTTATGGGTTTTAAAATATTCTTGTTCAAACTTATCTAATAACTCACCAATAGTTGGCAAATCTTTCTTAATTGCCTCATGTCCTAAATATTTATCATTCCAAGTAAAGGTTTTACGAGCAATTAATTTCCCCAGTTCATAGGCTTCTTCTTCCGCTGTTCTTAAACCATCCAAATTGGCGGGAATATTCAAACTAATATTATATTGCTTTCTCCCAGTTCCCTTTGTATCCTTGTCTCCCGGTTTAATTGGTAAAGTCGCTCGTAATTGCAGACTTCCATTTGATTCCCTAATTGTTACCTTCGTCTTTGCAGATTTCAAACGCAAATTTAACTGTGACAATTCTGCTAATACTTTCGCTCTCATGTGTTCCCTTTGCTGTTGTGATTGCAGACATGAACCGAGGAAACTGCCGTCGGTAGATGGAAGCGGTTCCATATCTGCAAATGCTTGTTGATATTTATCTTGACCCTGGTTATGCATGGTGCTTGGTATTAGCCTATATTTAGCCTAAAAATAATTATGTTATTGCTAAACAATGTTTATGATATACAATGCTTATCAGTAACATTTAGGGACTAAAACCATTAAACCATAAAAAGAGTTACTCCGGTCCTTATCACGGTTATGACGGATTTGCTATCTTCGCTCGTGACATGGATATGGCACTCAACAGCCCCACTTGGGACTTAGTTGCTACTCCTTGGAAGAAAACTGCTGCAAAAGCTAAGGCTGCCTAATTCTTGAAATATCTGGATAGCCTGGGGTGTTCACCCCAGGGAAGTGAGGGGAGGGAATGGTGAATGCTGAATGCTGGATGAATAATTTCATTCATTATTCATAATTCATCACTCGTAACTCCGCTTCAAACCCTCTGGAGGTGAAAAATCCCTTTTTAGGCTATCCCCATTACCAGCTACTTACCCAGAAACTAGAGAGATACATCAATGCCACAGAATCCAGAGAAAATTGTAGACCACGTTGAACTATTTCAACAGCCTGAATATAGCGAACTGTTTAAGAATAAGCGGGAACAGTTTGAAGGTGCACACCCCCAATCTGAAGTTGAGCGGGTTTCTGAGTGGACAAAAAGCTGGGAATATCGGGAAAAGAACTTTGCTCGTGAAGCTTTAACTGTTAACCCTGCTAAAGGTTGTCAACCCCTAGGTGCTATCTTCGCTGCGGTTGGTTTTGAAGGTACTTTACCTTTTGTCCAAGGTTCTCAAGGTTGTGTTGCTTACTTCCGTACCCACCTCAGCCGTCACTACAAAGAGCCATTCTCTGCGGTATCTTCTTCTATGACTGAAGACGCAGCAGTTTTCGGTGGTTTGAACAACATGATTGATGGTTTGCAGAACTCTTACGAGCTTTACAAGCCCAAAATGATTGCTGTTTCCACCACCTGTATGGCTGAGGTTATCGGTGATGACTTGGGTGCATTCATCACTAACTCTAAGAATAAAGGTGCTGTTCCTAAAGAACTTCCTGTTCCTTTTGCTCATACCCCCAGTTTCGTAGGTTCTCACATCACTGGCTACGACAACATGATGAAGGGTATTCTTTCTAACCTGACTGAGGGTAAGAAGAAGAGCAAGAGCAATGGTAAATTGAACTTTGTTCCTGGTTTTGATACCTACACCGAAAACAACCGCGAAATCAAGCGGATGCTCGGTTTAATGGGAATTGACTACACAATTCTCTCTGACAACAGCGACTATCTGGATTCTCCCAACAATGGTCAGTTCGATATGTACCCCGGTGGTACTAAGCTAGAAGATGCAGCAGATGCTTGCAATGCTGAAGATACCATCTTCTTACAGCACTACTCCACTGTTAAAACCCAAGAGTTTGTTAAGAAGAGCTGGGGTCAACAAACCAAGGTTCTCCGTCCTTGGGGTGTGAAGGGAACTGATGAGTTCTTGATGGCATTGTCTGAAATGACTGGTAAGCCCATTCCTGAGGAGTTAGAAATTGAGCGTGGTCGCTTAGTTGACGCGATGACTGACTCCTATGCGTGGATTCACGGTAAGAAGTTCGCTATCTACGGCGATCCCGACTTGATCCATGGTGTTACCAGCTTCTTATTAGAATTAGGTGCTGAACCTGTACACATTCTGTGTAACAACGGTGAAAAGCCATTCAAAGAAGAAATGGAAGCTATGCTCGCTGCTAGCCCCTTCGGTAAGCAAGGCAAGGTTTGGATTAAGAAAGACTTGTGGCACTTACGCTCAACAATGTGTTTGCTATCAGGCTATTTTAAAGAGAAGCTAATTTTAGCACCTCTAACCTCTATCAATACTACTCCTATCCCGCCCAAAGATTACTGATTAAAAAACCGCAGAGTCGCAGAGAACACGGAGGATAGAGAGGTTTAGGAGATAGGTAATCTTACACCGAGAAGGGAGTAGTTTTTTGAAGGGGGTAAATTTGGACTATGCTGATCTTAGCGGGTAATGTAAATTGAATTATGACCACAAGCATAGCCATTGCAGAAAACATCACCACCCTTCGTCAAGTCGAGGAAAAATTAGGGTTAACACTGAGTGGTGAAAGTCAATTTTTTACCGAGTGGATGGCAGATTTACCTGCATTGAGTGAAGCAGAGCAGGCAAGATTAGAGCAAGTTCGACAAAACTATCTTTACCAAATCTCGGATGGAAGTCTTTTAGAAGAAACTATCAAAATGGTGGTGCTTTCTCCATTACTTGAACTCGCAGGCTTCTATCAAGCACCCTATAGATTTAAAACTGAGGTATCCGTTGAAATTGAAGCACAAGGAGATAATGAAGAGATTTTACGGGGCAGGATTGATGCTTTAGTTTTGCAAGGTAAATTATGGATTGTTCTAATTGAGTCAAAAAATACGACCTTTGATTTAGAATTAGCGATTCCCCAGACATTAGCTTACATGGCGGCTCGTGCTAAACCAGAACAACCTCTGTATGGAATGATCGCCAATGGTAGCAGCTATTTGTTTGTCAAAACCTTAAATAAACAGTATGGTATTTCTGACCTATTTGCAACCCGTTCCCAGTATCGCAACAACTTATCCGAAGTTTTAAGAATCCTCAAACATTTGGGAAAAATTATTACAGAATCAGAAAAATTCAAATAAAAAAATATGCAACTGATCAAAAAACAAGCCTAGGGCGTGTTTTAAAACCCAAAATTAGTATCAATTGTAGGTTGGGGAGCCACTCCGTTGCGGTGAAACACTTGCGGTGGACGGGTTCCCCGGCATAAGCAAAGTGTTGCTCGCGAAGCGTATCCGTTCGGCTTTGCCGTGCCCGAAGGGCTTAGGATTCACCCGAAGGGAGGTTCCCTCCGTTATAGTCAGTGGCGTTTGAGGAACAAAACCCAACAAATCGGACGAAGAATGTTGGGTTTCACTTCGTTCTACCCAACCTACGCAATAGTTTGAAAACAGTCCCTAGGGCTTGGTCATAAATCAAAGTACAAGATATCGATCAAGTTAATGCATTCAACTTGACTTGAGCAATATTGACATAATTATAAACTCCTGTTCTTCCTCCATTGCCACCTGTATAATTTTCATTGTGGGCAAAACTTGACATGTTGATGGCTTGAGCATCGCTAAAAATCTTGATTTCGTAATCCTGACCGGCAATTAAATCCACTTGGCTAAAAATAACGGAAGACTCTAACCAGCGATCCCAAGTACCAAGCTGGGGCATGATCAAATAACCATCTGCAACTACTTGATTGTTTGGTAAATTCTTCATTTGCAAGTGTTTGACTGCACAGGTAATCCCTGTATTGATAGGTCCTGCACCATTACCAGCTACTACCTGAATGGCGTGAGGTCCATTAAACTGAGCTTGTATATTGACTGTGATACTATGGCTAGGTTCGCCCCAATTTTCAAAATGTTTTCTGCCATGACGCTGAGAAAGTTGCCCGCCAACCGCTAAAAATTGATCTGCATTAATGTAATAGATGCGATTACTATTGGAACCCCAATAACAGAAGGGGTAAGAACGTTGGGAAGTTGTACCACTGCTGATGTAAACTGTTTCCAGATTATAACAATAGCTAGGCGATCGCATCCCTTCAGTATTTTGATCTCGCCAGGTGCTCAGATTGCCAGAGAGTCCACTAGCAACTAATTCCCCATCTCGATAGACATTAACCCTAACTTCATCTGGATTTTCTCCATTGAGATTAAACTTAATTTCTAATTGATTATCGATCGCTTTTATGGATTCAACTATAGGTGGTCGAGGGGCAAATCTATATCGATAGTCTTCGAGGTTAGTAACCAGATTAATGGGAGAATGTTGGTTATTGCCTGACCCTAAATTTACCTCAATGGTATTGCGATCGCTAAGTATTGATTCGGTAATCTCTGAGGTAATCACTTGTCCGTTGAGACGGATTTCTCCCACGGTATAAGCTCCCTCCATCTGCTCTGTTACAGGGGGTAAATTAACGGAAATATCTAGTTTTCGTCCCCGATAGGGAAGACCATTGAGAACTAATTTATTCGAGTTAGGTAAGAGATGGTGACGGAATTCACGGGTAATATAGGGAGAAAAGTTAATACCTGAATCTGTGTAAGTGATGCCAAAAATGATGTCATAGATCATCGACAGATAACCTGCCACTGACCACAACTGACGAGGGGAATTTACCTGAGGTTCCTTTTGTTCTGTATCTAGTTCAACCCTACCGCTAACTGCATCAAAGTTTTCCATATTTGATAAACTGAGGGCAGATCCTCGCACTAAGGAACTTATCCCTAGGGTAACAGCTCGATCATTTTTCACCTTTTTCGCAGCCCTCAGCCAATAAGCCGTGACAAAAGGCCAAATTGCTTGGTTATGATAAATAAGGGTATCCCTTTGTTGCGGCCAAATTACGGCAGCTCCTTTAGGTAAATGGGGATAATGAGATACAATTTGAGTGGCTTGTTGCTCATCAGCAATATCAAGCAAAATAGCCAAGGCACTGCCTAATAAATCATATTGATGGGCCGGACCAGGGGCAAAGGTTGTAGTAATAAAGGTAGAATAGAGTTGTTGTTCTGGTAGATAGAGGTGAGCTCTGATCCCTTGCCGTAAATCCTGTGCCCATTGCTGGTATTTTTGTTGTTCTGTTGTCTGGCCTAATTCCCCTGCCAGAGAGGCTGCTAATTGTAGAGCATGAAAGTGACAACAATTAGTAGAAAGTGCTTTGGACATACCAATTTGTACTGGATCGTCAGCCACCCAAGAGGGATAAGTTTGTTCTCTCCAATCTAAAAATGATTGTTCTCCTCGATATAGACCATCTTGGGGGTCAAAAATAACTTGGCGATCGTGTTCAATGGTATTTGCGATCGCTTCATAAGCAAGAAGGGCAAAATTATCCCTTGTCTCCCCTTGGAGTTGTTGCAACAACGCACGGGAACCAAAAGACCAAACAACGCGATCGCTTGAGATAGGATAACTGCCCCCTGTGCCAGTGTCTTGTATGATTTGTCGGTTACCCCCTTCACGGCGTTGGGAGAGTTTAAATTTGACAGAATTTAAAGCCCGAATCGGATCAATAATTCCTAAACCCAGATCCACAGAATAGGAAATATCTCTAGTCCAGACATATGTCCAGAATAAACCTGTCTCAAAATAGCCTCCTTCAGGTGGATTGGGGAGAGGTTGTCCATTAAGATAGGAACCATCTCGAATATTAGGGACGGAACATTGACGAACTTCTTCTATGGCTAGAGCGTAAAGCGCGTCGAACCAAGTATGATTACTATCAAGGGTAGGATAATCTTTTGATTCGATTATTTCCCGTGGGTTGATTAAATATTCTTGATAAATTTGACGTTGATTGTCACCATTGAATTTTTTTTCAAAGGGCGCATTGGTTTCTATGGAAAAGAGTCTTTTTTGTCCCCTATTCTCAACAGTAAATGTCGCTTGATAGGGACTATCTTTTTCTTGTATGATTTCTCTTTCTTGGGTTTGTTGAGATAGTAAAATTGATAGATTTGTCATGGTTGCAAAATCATTGAAAAACAACAAAATTCGGATTTTTAAACCTGGGTTCTATACCTCCAAAGCCTCTGAATGAAGGGCTCCGCCGACTTGTAGACGCGCAGCGGCTTCCCGTCAGGGTAGCAACTGGCGTGCAAAGGCGCAAAGAATAAACATTACAGCTTGGCTCAAAATCTTAATTCATCCCGCATTTATACAACGCCTTAACAAATCGCTGAAATCTATAACAATCAATAATTTGTCTAGAAATCTAGTACACTATTTTAAGCTTGATAAAGCACTATTTAATATTTTTTTAATAAAAACCTTCTAATAGGTAAGGTGGGCATTGCTAGGGCGTGTTTTCAAATCCAAAATTGGCATAACTTGTAGGTTGGGTTTCGTCCCTCAACCCAACATTCTTCATTCAATTTGTTGGGTTACTCTTTGAGAAGCCGCTGAGTCCTAACTCCTATGGAGTTAGGACTCAGCGGGAGCCGTAGGCTTTACGCGTCTACACTTCGTTCCACCCAACCTACATAATAGTTTGAAAATAGTCCCTAGCCCTGTCAAGATAACATTGAAGCAATTTCAAAAAGGCCAAACAACAAATTGTCCGGTAGGGGCACGACACCCAAAATCTCTCTGGTTATAGAATAATCGTGTTAGGTTCGGGGGGCAGTCTATTGTTTTATGCTGGTCTTGTAAGAAAAATGTATTGATGAAAACTGAAGCTCAAAATCATATCGAGATGCCTGAAAGCCCTGTCGGTGATCCCCCTCCACAACCATCTGTTTAACCTCCACTGACTGCTCAGTAGCAAATAACACAATATTTGATTATGTATCGTTTTCTCATTTATAAACTTGTTTATCCATGGCATCAGTATTATTATGTTAAACGGACTGCATGTGGATGGCAATCGAATTCCATGAGCTTGATAGCAAAAAAACATCATAATTAACCAAATCAAACTAATTAGTTTTATCTGTTCAGGAGAAAAAGAGATGTCTTACAATTACGTTGCAGCAGATAACTTTACCCCAGAATCTGGTATTGTTTGGCAACCCATTGGGAAAGTCAAACAAGTTACACCACCCGATCCCATTGGCAATACAGTAGAAAAATTTACTTTAGAGATGGAAAGCGGGCACAGAATTATTATTTCTTTTCTGTCCCCTTTTATTTTCCGAGTCAGATTTAACCCTGATCCCACAGCTGAATACGAACCAACCAGATCCCCAGCTACAGCAACAGATCGCATCGATATTACCCAGATAAAACATAACGCAGAAGACACAGAAGCAGACGAACTGCGTATTTTTACTGGTCAAATTGAGGTTCGAGTAAAAAAAAGCCAATATGCTCTATCGGTTTACAGAGGACGAGGCGAACAATTAATTCATGCCGATCAACCCGACTACAATTTAGTTTACATACCAGGAGCGCAAGTAATTGCCAATTTTAAACGCGCTCCCGAAAATGCTCGCTATTTTGGTTTTGGGGAAAAAGCGGGAACAACTCTCGATAAAAAACAAGTTCCAGTTAACCACTTTTACAACAACAGCCCAGAAAGATACAGAATCGGCTCCCGTCTGACATTTTTTAATTACGATAACTTTCACTACTCAGATAACATTCCTCGGGTTATTCCCGAAAATGAGAATTCAGGACCCCTAAATCCTAATATTCCCCTGTATCAGTCTTCTCCTTTCTTAATGGAATATAATCCGGCACCAAAAGGTGATTTTGCTGGAGGACCTTACTGTTACGGAATTTTATTCGACAATACTAGCCAAAGCTACTTCAATTTATATGACGATAATTCCTATTATTTTGGAGCTTTGTATGGAGAACTAGACTATTACTTCTTTGCTGGAGGAGATGCAGCGGGAGTTCTCAGTGAATTTACCCAACTAACTGGACGTACTTGTCTAAAACCGAAATATGTATTTGGCTATCATCAAGGGGGTTACGGTTTTAGATACAATACGCGCAACCTATTATTAGAGAGAGCAAGAGAATATCGAGATCTACAAATTCCCATCGATGGACTGCACATTGATATCGATCTCCAAGATAACTATCGCACTTTTACTAACAGCCAAAAGAATTTCCCCGATCCCAAAGGAATGTTAGACGAACTCCATCAAATGGGATACAAATGTAGTACCAACATTACTCCCTATATTAGTCAAGGGCCTGATGAAAATGGAAATGATACGCCTTATCCTACCCTAGATAGCGGTCTGAGAGAAGATGTTTTTGTGATCGATCGCCGAGAGGACGAAGATGGCAATCAAATTGGCGGTACAGGTGAGGCTTTCGTAGGAGCGATCTGGTACGGAGGAAATCGTGGAGGTCCAGGATACTATGCCGATTTTGGCAGTTTGAGAGTTCAAGAATGGTGGGGAAACCAATATAAGAGCCTCGTCGATTGGGGAATGGATATGATTTGGCAAGATATGACCACCCCAGCCATGGACGAAAGATGCGGCGAAAAAATTTCCAATCCAGGGAATTTTCGTCAATGCTTTGTTTATCCCAACGAACTTCCCTTGCGATCATTCCCTCTAGATGTCACCCTCTTCGATAACGAAGAATCGAGATATTTACCAAACTCTTTTGACCCTCAAAAACAACCCTTTGCTAAAATTCACAATCTTTATAACTATAATTTAGTTCGAGCTACTTTCAATGGACTGCAAAAGCTCAGAGCAAACCAACGCAACTTTATTATTGCTCGCGGTGGTTTTGTGGGGGTTCACAGATACGCAGGACTCTGGACTGGAGATAACCAGTCAACTTGGGATTTTCTCAAACTTACTATACCTCAAGTGCTGAATATGGGTCTTTCGGGACAGTCCGTTTGCGGTTCTGACGTGGGTGGTTTTAGCGGAGAGCGTCCCAATGCCGAACTGTTAGTAAGATGGACTATATTAGGAGCGTTTATTCCTTGGTTCCGCAATCATTACGAAAACTATAACCCAAATTCAGAAAAACGGACAAAAGGACAAGAACCATACACTTACGATCACCCAGCAGTTTTGCCTATGTGTCGTAAATACATTGAATTGCGCTATCAACTGATTCAAGTATTTTACGATTTAATGTATGAAAATAATCAAACAGGCAAACCAATCGTTCGTCCTTTGTTCTTTAACCAGGTGGATCCAGAGATGTTTGATGACCACGGCAGTCAATTTGAAAGCAGTGCTCAATACAACAATTCTCGTCTGGACGATCAATTCTTTGTTGGTAAAGATATTCTCGTTTGTCCAGTAGTAGTTGGAGGACAAAATAAACGCCCAGTTTACTTACCTGGTGGCAGTAAATGGTATAGCTTTAAAAATAATATCTTTCCTCTTGACGTGCCAGTAGATGGAGGTATTGAATTCGAGTATGAGGCTCCTTGGGATAATTATCAGGAGCTTTATTACATGAATAATATTCCCATCTATATCCGGGAAGGAGCAATTATTCCCATGCGGGAAGTAGAACAGTATGTAGGGCAATTACACGCTGAAGGTAAACCAAATCCAATTACCTTCAATATTTATCCCGGTCGGGACAATACTTACCAACTCTATCTCGATGATGATGGAGAAACTAGAAATGCCGAAGAAAACAACCAGTATCGCCTAACTAAAATAAGCCATACGGCAATAGTTAACGGTCAACGCATTCGTTTTCAACGTACCCAAGATAATTACAATCCTCCCCATGAGTCCTTTTTCTACGTCAGTCTTTTGGGCACTAATGCGCCGACTCAAGTTGTTGCAGGTCCAACTGCTGAAACACAAGTACCTCTCAGACGGATTGTCGAACTTACCGATGAAGCATCTGCTGATGCTTTAGCTGTAGCTACGGAGAATACTTACTACTACAATCTCTTTCTCCAGACTATTTACATCAAAATCTTTGATAACAATCCCGACATTACTATCAATGTGACTTTTTGAACTACCTACACTCACCCGCCAGGGGAGTGTAGGCTTCTGGCACATTTTAATGTTTCCAGAACTTCCTTCGGGCGTTGCTGAATCCAGGTATGAATTAAGTTCGCGCAAAGACGCAAAGGCGCAAAGAATAGTTCTTCAATAATATCGAAAAATGTAAATTCATACTTCCATTCAGCAACGCCTTCCTTCGAGGTACTATTAGTAGTAGAGTCGCCCACTACCGGATTCCCTTTACGGCGTTTTAAGAGATTAGATGAAAGCGATCGCTTTCTTTATAAAAATGCAGGTTCAACTTCCCACCATTTTTGAGCAAAAGGTTGGCGACGTGTATTAGTTCCACAATGAATTTCCCCTCGTCCTAGAAAATAAGGTTCCCAATCATCAATAAAGTGGCAAACTAAACCTAAAGGTTCTAAAACCTCTTTTACATAAGCTTCAAATTGGCATTGCTGATTAATCTTGGGACCAAATGGTTTGGGAATACCAAGATGCTGCTTCAGAACAATCATGTTGACCATATTAGGGAAAAAAGTTTCTGCTCGCTCATATCGATCAACTTCAAATAAAGCGGGTAGTTCGATAATGTCTTCTTCGCTTAATTCTAATTCTTGTTTTAACACCTCTCGATTCCAATTTATGTATTCTTGAAAGCGATGGTTATGGTCAGCTAACTGTTCATTATCAAGGATCTCTGCCACACTGATATCGGCAGGACCACTAGAAAATCGTTTCCCCTGGCGCAATAACACTTGATCGTGACCTTGTTCTCGTAAACGTTGGAGAATTTTATAACATTGGTCTGGGCCAGCTAAAAGTAATTTAAATCCTTTAGAGCTAGGAGCAGGAACAAAAGTCATAAATTCATCAATATGTCCCACACTCAGCCAGTCAGAAAAGATTTCAAAGGGTGCTTGAATTTTTTGGGCGTAGAGAAAATCTTGCAAGACTGTCAACATTCGACGGCGTTGTGACTCAGGGATAATTTCTGGGCGAGTTCCTCCAAATATAAGACGACCGAAGGGATAATGAACCCCTTTGACGGTTACTGGAGGGGAAACTTCTAAATTTCCAAAAGAGTCTAATTTTGTCGGTGAATTGCGGCTTTTGCGGGTGACATAGCCAAAGTCAATTCCTAATAATTTACGTTTCGGGAAATTATCTAATCCTCGATCGCGGGGGGAATCCAATACTACATGCATTAGATGTCCTGGAGCTTGAGTATAACCAATTTCAATTTCGTCTTGCATCCAAGGATCATCCCGATGAAACTCGAAGGGAACAATATCTAGTTGTGCGTTAGCTTTGCCAACAACTTTTCTCAGTTCCTCAATAAATTCTTTGTTCAGTCCATTAGATAAACGAGAAACAAAGACTGTTATGGGGGACAAAGTATTCGGAGTCATGATCCAGGGTGCGACTCGAAATACTACGCGATCGCTATAGATAGATTTGTCATCTTTGACGAGATTTAAACTAATCTCAATTATACCATCGAAGTCAAAATCAGGATAACTTAATTGTTCAATAGCCAAGATAATATCTCGGTCAGTGTCTCTAATCCTGGCTTTTGTTTCTCCTGGGCCAATTAACTCATAGCCATATCTATCTAATTCATCATAGATGCGAATTCGTTTGGCAGTATCTTTGTTAACTGACAAGTAAAGTTCGTATCCAGAAGGTAAATCTCTTAAACCAGCTTTACGAACAATCATCAAGCTCAAATCTTTCAGGTCAAGCAGTCCTGAAATTGAACTGTCTTTGCCATCAGTCCGGGCATCAGAATAAACCAAATCGCGATCGCTATTGACTAATAAGACTGCACCATGACCATTAATTCCCCACTGCCAATCGCCTTTATGGGGGTTATCTGATTCAATAATTCCATCCCGATCTGCATCAACATCTAAACAAACCCGAACAACAGTTAGCTTGATTCGTAATTGACTTAGCTGACGACCACTGTCATCTTCAAAGGTTATTTGTAAAGAACGGTCGTTAATGCGATCGCTAAAGGTTCTTGATCGGAGGTTAATTTCTGGAAATTGTGCCAGAGAAAGATTCGTTTGTGTAGTAACTGGTTGGTTACTGTCAGAAAAAACTTCGATTTCCCCAATTATCGTTAAATTGATAAATGCACTTTGATCGGGAGCCAATTTTTTTAAAGAGATTTGTACTGGCTGACCGACTACTAAAACATCTTCATGATCCCAGCTTCGTTTTCTAGAACCTGAACGACGTTCATCAAATGCTGGCAATTCTAGTAAGCTTATCATATATTAATCAGTAACCTTTTAGTACAAGAAGTAAGCAAATAAGTGAGTTTAATTAATTATAATAATAAATTGAGGATTGATTATTATTTTCTTGAAAAAAATATCTCTAACTCCCCAGCAAGTAGCAATGGCAATTATTAGACATCTGGTGAAGAATAATGTAGAGACACCTTAGGGTAGCTCCTCCCGGAGGAAAGTTATATTGCGTCTCTACAAGGATTCTGGCTGACCAAAAAATAGACTCTCATCAAGCCGTGTGGATTCATCCGTGGAGAGAAAAAATCTTTTCCTTATCTCATTAGCCCCTCGATTCATCGATGGGGTAATAATTCGCTCATTCGCTCATTCCCCTTGACGCATATTTAATTTCCAACAGAGGTCTATTGATTGCAACTTATGCTATAGCAAATAAAATAAGCTATTGTGCATTTAAAATGCACAACAGCTAGTGAGGAGAAAAAAATTTATGTTGAATCTGAATTGACTGCTGAAAACTAATACCGGTGTAGACGAAGTTAGCTTGGCTTTTCCCAGAGTACCCCTTCGGGTTATACCACTCTCCTCAATAGGTAAGCTCCCGCAGGGTATCTGGAGGATTCACCCGTGTACAGGGGTGGCTTACGTCCACCGGATTAGCTCACCACTGCGCGTCTAAATAATTACGTAGTTTGCTGATGCCCAAAGGGCAGTATTACGGAATTATTTGCTCAACCAACACAGCAGCGTGGAAGGCATAGGCATTCTGGGAATCCTCCTAAGACTACGTTATCGTCACCGGTGGTCTGAATGTTATCGTCGCCGGTATTCAGAATGTTACGATTACCTATAACAATGGCAACAATGTTACGAGCTTGACCGCCATTGACGGTAGCAGATTCTTGATCGCTAACTTCTTCAAAGAATTCTTTGTTTTCGAGGACTAACATAATCTTTTCCTCTTGAATGCAATTTAATTAGATGAACTGTAAGCCAATACCAATTCTTTATGAGGCGTTGCATAATTAGGAGATGAATTGGTAGGTGCAAGCTGCGATAAACCTTGTCCATGTTGAAACCTGGAGTTTCTAATTATTCGGATGTGTCATTGCGACGATCCGTAGACGCGCAGGGGCTTCTCCCAGAGTAGTAATCCCAAATTCATAGAGCGAAAACTACGGTTCTCAAGGTAGATGAATGAGGTTTAATTCCTTATTGATTCGGCAAAATCATCCCATAATTCAGCAATGCTTTGTATGAAGATGTGCTAAATCAAATTCCGATTTCAGGCTATAGTGCAAGCTTGATTAATTTATTCGGAAAAAGGTGTTGCCCAGCTTAAAAAAGAAACAGTATTAAGAGTTGATCAGATGGTTTTTGCTCATCACTCTTTTCACTTACATGCATATGATATAGCTTAATCAAGAATGATGTCATTACTTCTTTCTGCAAAAGATATTGCTTTTATCAGAAATTATTTTTTCGTTTTTCAGTAATCATAATTTCATTTTCAAGTAGCAATTACTTCATTTTTAAGTAATCAAATATCCACCAAAAAATATCTCACAAATAAAAATAATCATCCATTAATTGAATATTTGTTACTATTTATAATAGTGATTAATCACTATTTTATAACTCTCATTACTGGGTCAACGAAGAGGCGGAGCAAAATTCACGCATTCACGCATTATTGTGTTCTCTAGCTTTGAGGTTCTATAGGTGGTTGGTTTATTTACGCCGACCTGTATGTAAAAAGCTCATAGTTAACAGAAGTTTTGAGCTTCTGGGCTATGCTCAAAACATAATGATGAAATGGCTTTATGAAACGTGAAACACTAGCAGAGTTAATTATGAGGACTGTAATTGAGTTTGAGCGACGGGAACTGGAACTACAAAAAGCTTCCCTAATGCAACAGAAGAAAGGCACAAGCAAACGCAACCAGGATAAATCTCAAGCTGCTTAGTGCAAGTGCAGCAATTCTATCGCGGTGACTTGATTACCATCTACCACTATTCTTTTGACGCATCCTTTCAGTAGAGTTTGTTTATCCTGTGGTTCGAGTGAGAGCCAGTACCTAGGATTAGAAAAAGCCTGGACAATCCGTTCTTTGGCAATTAAATATTGTTTCGAGGCATGATTTGTAGTTGCTACCGCATCAGCAATCTGCATCCTCATATCTTCTTTGGCTTTTTCGATGGCTGGGTTAGATGGTAATGCTTCTAAGGTATTTAAAGATGCTCGCAGTGTCTTGATTTCCCCAGGCTCTTTGGCAATTGTAACTTCTTGCTCTACTAAGGATGCTAACCGTTCAGCCTCCTTGACTAAATAGTCGATGGTTTGTTCCTCTAATTTATCGGAGGAAATCATGCGCCCATTGTGACAAGCTTTAGTCCGATAAAAGCTACATTGGTAGTGATGGCGAATAAAGCCTTGACGCTTGACCAATTTCTTGCATTGGCGACTATAAGCTGCACCACAGTGGGCACACTTGACTAATCCAGCAAATACATTGGTATATTTTTGTTCTGTCGCCCAACGGTTATTGCGGTTCTCTCTGATGGTGGCTTTGATCCGTTCGTGTTCCTCTTGGGTAATGATTGCTTCATCCTCATGGGTTCCCCATGTCACTTCCCACTCATCAAAGGGTTTGCGATGTCCTTTGGGACGAACTATGGTGTTGTAGGGGGTTCCACCTGCATAAACGGGATTGACAAGGATGGAGCGCAAGCCGGAAACGGACCATTTTAAGCCTGTGTGTGGGTAACGCAGATTTAACCCTCCACCACGGGATTTATTGATATTTTCTAAGGTAATTGCATCTTCTTTGGTTAACAAATTGACCTTAGTGTCTTTGGTTTTAGGTACTGCATTGGCTTGAATGCCAAAAATATGGTGTAACTGTTTGACAGTTTGGGATACTGTACCCACTGTCAAAAAGGTATCAAAAACAAACCGCATTAATTCGGCAGCTGTCATTTCTTGCTTGTTGGCAATTAGACATACGCATGGGCGATGATCACGTTTGTATTTCTCCCCATCCACCACATAACCCAAGGGTGCATTCCAATGGGGTTTTTTGTTGGCTTTACGGGTATCCCGTTCTTTCTTAACTCGCATTCCCAACATTTTTACCTCGTATTTAGCCGCAGCCAACCGCACATCAATTGTCAGTTCGCCGCCAATGCTGGACATATCAAATGGCTCATCTAATGCAGTAGGTTGAATGCCTTTTTTCTTGAGAGCATCCATTAACTGATAAAACATCATTGATGATGATGTCAGGCGATCGATTCTAATAAATAGTAGCTTTGATACTTGATTTATTGCTATTGCATTAATATCATCAATTAATTGTAATAAACCTTTGCGTTTGTCACTGGTGCGACTCTCCACGTCATAATATATTTTTGTAGCTCCAGCGCTACGCAAACGCCGCATTTGCTTGATTAATGCACCCTCATCCTCCGCTTGTTCATCAGTCGAAACACGAGCGTAAGCCCAAACATCCATATACTGCACCATAGAAGCGATATCATTATCTTACCTGATAGTCAACGCATTAGTTCCTTGTTGTTCACCGAGCCAGTAGACTTCTTCGTTGGTAATTCCTACGGTAAGTACCTGTGGCGCGACACCAATATTCCTATGGTTCGTATCGGTTATCCTCTGTTTGACCGTCACCACTTACACCGCTACTCCACCCTCGGTTACAAAGGTGGTATCAACCTCCTCAACTGGATTGTTAACACCTTGTTAGATGAGATGGATCGGGTCAGCAACATTGCTGGTAAGACAGATATCTCCTTTGACTTGATTCGCTAGGTTTTTTCTAAACAAACGGCGTGCCCCAAAGGGAAAGAAAAAGGCAACAATAATAAATAATTATTGATTGTGCCTTTTTCTTTAACCCTTTTCCTTTTACTTAAGTAGTTGCAAAATTAAATATATATTGCGATCGCTACTCTTCGAGAAGCCACTGAGTCGCAAAGCGTCCCGTGAGGGATACGTGTCTACGTTCCTCGCAATGACAAGGAGTTGACGTTGTCGGAATGTATAAATATTTTTGCACTATTACTTATTTCCCAGATAGACACATATAGCGCTACGCGCAAGTCAAAAGTCACGCATTCAAAAGTCAAAAGTTGACTGCTCATGGGTTTGCTGCATTCAAGGATGTCCTAACCTAATTTCGTAGTGCTATATCTTGCATCAATGAAAGAAGGGTAAGGTGGGCAGTGCCCACTTTCCAGATAGACACCAAAAAAAGTCCTCGTTCATCATATTTTGTAAAATATTTACTTGTTTGAAAATGATTTGAGCGAGATATTGGTTAATAAGAGCAAACTCTGTACTCTTTTCTATTTTCAACTAGCTGAAACAAAAATATTCACTGCAATTTGTATCAACGCCTAGTTTCAGCAATCAAGTGAGGATGAGCGAAAAGCAGAGTACGAAAATCTCACAGACATTTTTAGCAAGGGGCGATCGGTAAATTATAAGTTCTGAGTTTTCAATAGGAAATATTGTTGATTCAAATCTCATAAATTTTACCGCCATCGAATTCCGACTTGCCAATTATTACTTACCAATTACCTACCCGCAATTAAGCCATGATCGGTACCCAAGGCAAAATTAATCAGCTGCTCACTGAGCCAGGATGCGAACACAATCAAGGGAGCCAGGATAAAAAAACTAAATGCAAACAACAGGCTCAACCAGGAGCTGCTCAAGGGGGATGCGCTTTTGATGGGGCAATGATTGCCCTCGTACCAATTACAGATGCAGCCCATTTAGTCCACGGACCGATCGCTTGTTCTGGTAATTCCTGGGGCGGTCGTGGTAGTCTGTCTTCTGGTCCTTTATTATACAAGATGGGATTCACCACGGATTTGACGGAAAATGATATCATTTTTGGTGGTGAGAAGCGTCTTTATAAAGCCATCCAGGAAGTTGCAAATAAATACAATCCCGCCGCTGTATTTGTCTATGCTACCTGCGTTACAGCTTTGATTGGTGATGATATTGATGCTGTTTGTAAGGTAGCTGCGAAAAAAACTGGCATACCTGTAATTCCCGTTCATTCAGCGGGGTTTGTGGGTAGTAAGAACTTGGGGAACCGCATTGGTGGCGAGGCTTTGCTAGACCATGTTGTTGGAACTGCTGAACCCGAACATTTACTAAAACACCTTTGTTATATGATTTTGTGGCGTTGCTGATTAAGGGGATGATTTTTATCTCACGCATTAGACGCGCAGCGGTGAGACAGCGCGGTCTTGGGGGTTTCCCCCATGAGCGACTGCGAACCCGAAGGGCTTTCCGCAGGATAGGCGCAAAGGCGCAAAGGAGTGATGTTTATTTTGGATGAATTCATCCCGCATTTATGCAACGCCGATTTTGTCACTGGTTTTAGCAGATTCCCATGAGAGTTTACGGTTATGCGCGGGTTAGCACCCAAGAACAAGCTGAGGAGTTTGACGCACTAAATCAGCAAATAGCTAGATTAAGAGCAGCAGGTGCGACGGAAGTATTAATAGATATTGAGTCGGGACGTAGCGATGGGAGAAAGCAATTTAATCAACTGCTAAAGCTGGTACAACAAGATAATGTTGATCAAATTATTATTACTCGCATCGATCGCTTGGGTAGGAGTGTTGTTACAATCCATAAGGCGATGGAGATTTTTGTCAGCCATAATGTTAATCTCCGGGTATTGGATGCACCTGTAGATCCCAATAGTCCTTTTGGGTGGTTTAGTATCAATCAAATGTCGGGATTGGCTGAATTTGAATCAAGGCTATTATCCCAACGGGTGAAACAAGGAAATGAATATTTTCGCCAGCAACTAAAGTTTTGTGTTCCTCCATTTGGCTATACCAAAGACGAAAATCATCGCTTAACCCCCAATCATCATATTCACGAGAAATCAGGGAAAACTTACTTTGAGCTAGCCAAGATGATGATTGATTTAATATTGGAGATGCGATCGCTCAAGGATGTCTGCAATTATATTTACACTGAATATGAAATAGTTTTTTCTGTATCTGGTTTGCGAGATTGGGTGAAAAACATGGCTCTGCAAGGACATACAGCTTATTTTGTCAAAAGGAAAAAAGGTATTAATCGACAACCAATTATTAATTTCAATACCCACGAAGCCCTAATTACCCCAGCCACAGTAGATGCAATTCAACGTAAATTGTCAGCGAATCGCAAATATCGCAGCTCTGCAAAATCAACTCGTGGAAATTACCCATTGGCAGGTTTTATTAAATGCACCCATTGTGGGGGAAGTATGTATCGTAACGTTTCCCGGCACAAAACTAGAACCGAATATATGCGATGTGTAAATTACAGCAAACCTGGAAAGTATCACTGTAAAAATTCCAAATGTACCCGACTGCGACAAATAATTACCAAGACCATTGCAGACTTGTGTAAAAATGCACCCCAATTAATTGAACATCTAGAAATTCAGTCAGCGACTAGACAGGTGATTAATGCCAAAGAAATTGAGAAATTAACTCATGAACTATCAATTATGCGGGGTTTACGCAGTTCTAACCCTGATATTGTGCAAGCGATCGCCAAAATAGAAGCAACAATTAATACCCTATCAAAACCAGTGAAGATGGTTGATAGGGGTAGTTGTGAAAATGCCAAGAGGAAAATAGCGATCGCTTCTCAAGCTACATTTTGGCAATCATTGGATGATTCAGACTTGCAATTGGCTTTAGCTGAGTTTGTAGAGATGGTTGGGGTAGATTCCTCAGGGACTGTAACTCCTAGTTTCAAATTGCCATTCAGCCGCTCCTCCATGCATCCGTAGGTTGTGATGAACTCCTGGGGAGACATATCCCCAATTTGCAAGTCCCCGTAGTATCTTTCATAAGTTTCGAGTAACCTGTCATTGAGCATTTTCAGCACTTTTTGAGAATGTGTGGAAGTCATAAACCATTCTGTAGCCATGCTTTTAGGTTATTTGTTTGCTGAAATTTTTCTGTTAACAGCAAACGAATGAACATCTATGGCAAATATATTGTAGGGGCGCTGCGGCTTGCGCCCTTGTCACGATTATGTGTAGCGATCGCATTTATTGCAGATATGATATTGAAAACCGTCCCTGGCAAAGTTTATCATAAATAAGGCGTTGCTGATTGAAAATATGAATTTGCCTCACGCAAAGGCGCAAAGGCGCAAAGTTACAAAGAAAAATAAAGGTTATTTTGACGTTTCATATCATGTCCGGGGGCATACCCATAGTATGTCCGCAGCGAGTGGAACGAAGTGAAACGACGCATAAGTCCTAAGTCCCTCCGGGACGACCTTCGGTACGGACACGCTCCGCGAACACAAGGTCTTTGGGATTGCTTCCCTTCGGTCGCAATGACGGTTATTTAAACGGACATGATATCATATCCTGATTCAGCAACGCCATAAATAATAAGTGCCAACACTTACATTATTAGTTGTGAGAAGTGACTATGAAACCTCCAGCAAAACCCATACATGACAATTATCATGCTCATGTTTACTTTGACCAATTAACCTTGCAGCAAGCCACTGAGTTGTGTGAGGAAGCAGGTAAACTGTTCAACATTCAAGTCGGTAGAATTCACCAAAAGCCTGTTGGTCCTCATCCCTGCTGGAGTTGTCAACTTGCATTTCCATCCCAGGAATATGAAAAGCTGATACCCTGGCTAGAGGCGAATAGGAAAGGGTTAAATATTCTCCTTCATGGACTCACAGGAGATGACCTCAAGGATCATACAGAAAATGCTTCTTGGATTGGTGAACCACAGGAGTTGGTATTGAGTATTTTTGGTGGATAAATGCCATACAATTCCCATAAAAGTGAAACGAGTTACTTCATTTTTATCAGGACGCGATTGATATCTAATGCGGGCAAGATACCCGCACTACATTACAATTATCTAACTATTCATAATATTTAGGGGTTGGAATGCTGTTTATATAGTCTTTCATTCGACTTTCACTAATCTCTAACACTTTCTTTGATGAAGAAATAAGTCCTGGTATTCTGGCGACTTCCGCAGCTTTTTTGCAACGTATATCTCCGGCAATTCTTTCAGCTCTGGCGATGTGCGGATATTGATTTAGAAGTCGGGGATCTGTCCCCTAGCCCTCAAAACTAATGTGGCGGAACACTAGAAGAATTTATCAACTGACGCTACAGTAAATTTGGTACTATTAACGAAGTGAAAGGCGATCGCACCATACCAGATTTGCACCAAGACTATGGCAAAGAAGCGTAAGAAAAGTAATCGTTCATGGATTAAAGAAACCCTCGATCTCAAACCCGATCATCACTGGGAGGGTCCCGAAGGTTATAAGATTTTTGTTGCGGGTAGGGGAGCTGTGCGCTTCAATGTTCCCCAAAAATGGGTTTTTGAACCCCAAGATAATTCATTCAAGTTTATGGACAACAAACCACCCAAAGATGATTGCTGTCTAGAAGTATCTTACAATCACCTGCCACCGAGGGATGACTGGAGTCTTTTCCCCCTCAAGCATACTTTAAAGAAAGTCATGGAAGAGGACGATCGCAATATCATTGAAAGGAGCGAAGTCTTCACCGTCAAGCGTCAAACTGCCAAAATTGTCTGGTGTGAGATTAAGTTTATTGACACCCAAGAAGAACCACGGGAGGCTTTTTCCCGGACTTGTATAGGTATAGGTTCTAATATTCAGTGTTTGATTACCTTTGATTATTGGGCCGACCAAGCAGAACAATTAATACCAGTGTGGGATGAAGTCATGCGATCGCTCACTCTAGGTTTATATATCCGCGATCCTAGGACTGGTTTAGCTTTCCCTGACTAAAAAGTAAGTGTATCCTATTTTTCCACAAATATCACAATAGGCGATCGCTTATCCTGTAAATTATAGCTATCATCTGCATTTACGATGCTTTTAAACCTCATCCATGTTGAAATCTGGAGTTTCTAATTATTCTGATGTGTCATTGCGACGCTCCGTAGACGCGCAGCGGTAAGCCACTGCGGTGGACGGGTTTCCCGGCATAAAGGAGGCAGTGCGGTGGACGGGTTTCCCGGCATAAAGGAGGCAGTGCGGTGGACGGGTTCCCCGGCATAAAGCAACTGCCGTCAACTGCCGTCAAGTGGCGCACCCGTAGGGCTTCTCGGAGAGTAGCAATCCCAAAGTCCTGTTATGAAACTACGGTTCTCAAGCTAGACAAGGTTTAACCTAGGATAGCTTGATACAAAATCCCTAAAATCTTATTTAATTCGTTAATATAATAATTATTTAAATCAACAAACAATTCAGTCCCTGACAACTGTAAGAACTTCCAAATATCTCCCGTAGTCACTGCTCCATAAATAGTTGAAATTTGATTCTCTTCCTGTTCATTAAATAACTGTGCTGCTAACATCGCCGCCATACATTGACCTAATCCACCTTTAATATTTTCATTTTTTGCTTCTACAATAATCATTACTGGTGCATTTATGGTTAACTGCTCTGGAGAACGACTGATAACAAAATCACAATAACCATTCAATCCTTTTTCAACATCAACATTAAAATCTGTGCCGGAAAATAAACTAATCTGACAATTTGCTTTACGTCTTACCTCCAGCAAAATAGGGGTAATTATCATTTCTGAACGGGCTTTTTCTGTATTAATTGCCAAAGCTAACTCAGTAGTTTCCGTTAAAGTATTTGTTAATATATCACTTATTTCTACCGGCTCAATATTGGCAAATAAATCAATTTCTTCATCAATATGAATATTGAAGCTCTTTTTAAACTTACTTAAGGTAAAGTCACTGTAAGCCATTGCTATTACCTGATGATTTTTGGAGTATATTCTACTTTCATCGTCTGGTAATTATTCTAACGAAAAAATCAAACTAATAATTCCCTTAAAACTGCTAAATTTAAACTATTCAGGATACTAGACTTTATTGGGCGTTTTTCATCCCAAAATATTAGAGACGAATAGAAATCTTTAGCTAAGGTTGAATTTAAATTTTCAAAAGTTTGGTTTGCAGTTATTTCATCATCAAAGCCGAGAAAATAAATAGTATCATCAAAAATCACAGGCTTTTCATCTATTTTGCCAATCAATCTAAAATCTAATTTTTTGTAAAGTCCACAAATAGCAATTTTCCAAGGTGAAAAACTATATGAACCAACACCAAAAATAGAGAATCTAGGATTATTTTGATAAATCTTACTTTTTCTTTTATCTAATAAATGTCCATGTTTATCTAAATATTTCCATGTATTAGGTGCAGACTCTTTTATTTTTTCAGTTGATTCACCAACAAATGTTTGAGGAACTAAGACATATTTATTAGTAGTTTTTATTTGATTATTGGCGACAGAAGAGCCTTTGATCAAAGGAAAGATATAAGTTGACTCTAAATCAACAATTTCTCCTAATCCATTGACAAATTTACCATCAATTTGGCGAAACTCCATCACATTAGCGCAATCATGTTTAATCCCAGAACGCCACTTTATTGACGATTTCTTATTATATAATTTTTCTAACTTTTGAAATGTGGCTAAATCTCTAATTAGAATATTATGGCGATAACCTATGCGATATGAATCTAAATTTTCAATACTATCGAATACATCACAAAAATAGTTTTTCGAGTTGGAATCAAATTTACAGAATAACAAACAGGCATCAACATTTGCATCAAAATATTTTTTAGCATCTATCTTATAAGTTGCACAGTAAGCAAGATGCAGTTTTTGTGAATGGATGTAACTTAATATCTTCCTGGAGACGGAAGTTTTGCAAAGCATTGCTAAATAACCATCACACTTCTGCAACCATTGCACAACATGAATTAGCATCCATTCTGATATATCAAAATTACTCTTACCTGTAATAGCATCTAAACCATTGTGATTTTGAAAGTTGCTCTTTAGTGGTAAATTATTACCACCAATATAACCTTGCTGTGAGTTTGTCACCCAAGGAAAATTACCAATTACTAATATTTCTTTATTTAGTTGATATATTATAGATGACCAATCAAAATTAAAGAAATTGTTACATTGTATTTCTATTCTTGTATCGGCTAAAATATCTTGTTCTTTAATATTGTTTAAATAACTAGGATTAATCTCAATTCCGATAATCCGATTTGCGAATGGGAAAAAATGTGAAGCAGCTTGAATAAAATTACCAATTCCACAAGTAGGCTCAATGATAATATCTGGATTAACACCAAGCTGTACTAACTTATCACATATTCTTTCTGCTAATTCTAAAGGTGTCTGAAAATCTCCATACTCTACCTTTATTTTCTGTACATTACGAGTCATAAATTAGCTTCTATAAACAGCAATTACGCCTTCTTCCTCACCAGCAATTTCTATCACTCTTCGATACTGTAGTCGCCATTGTAAGGCATTGGAGATAGTTAAAAATCCCTGTCTAGGGGGATTTTGTAGTATTTCATCAGCGATATTGTTTGCTTCAATATCATCAACAGGTAAGTTACGATCCAGCATAAAAGCAATTAAATCGTCTTTATTGCCTTCGTTATCTAAAATATTACAAATTCCACGAGTCATCTGAAAATCTGCTGTTCTTTCAGCACTGACATAAACCGTATGTAAAATATTCAATGTTGATGTGTGGTTTATACTATTATCCCTCTTATCGTAGACAAAAATCAACAACGAATACCCAAGTCCAAAAATTTTTTGTCGTGCAGATTTGAACGGACATGATGATTGGGGTTGTTTAATACTGGTTACTTTGATATCTACCAGTAACTCTGGAAAATCAATACCGCTTGCAGAACTCCCTTCCATGAACTCGTAGCGTTCCTTGAGGTAATTTCTAAACTTTTGTTCCAAGTACGTCCCCACTGCTTTTCCATCAGTAACACCATATAGTGAAGGTTCTAGATGTTGAGACTCAGTGGCTGAAAATATTGCAGCTTCTGAACATAGGGTTTCTACGGTCAAAATGGTCATGTATGAAACAAAAATTGGCTTCAAATTTTGGTAACAAGTAGGGTGTGTTACCCTATGGGACAACACACCCTACCCTTAAACTAAGTTCAAGAACGAAACTTATTTAGCAGCAGCAGCTTCTCTTTCTTTCGCTTCCTTAATTACCTCTTCCGCCACATTAGCCGGACAAGGAGAATAATGGGAGAATTCCATAGAGAACTGACCCCTACCGGAAGTCATGGTACGCAAATCACCAATGTAACCAAACATCTCACTCAAAGGAGCATCTGCTTTGATGCGAACTCCTGTTGGTGTTGGGTCTTGGGACTTAATCATACCGCGACGACGGTTTAAATCACCAATTACATCACCCATGTAATCCTCTGGGGTGAACACATCAAGTTTCATGACGGGTTCTAATATCTGAGGACTTGCTTTGGGTATGGATTGACGATAAGCAGCTTTAGCAGCAATTTCAAAAGCGATCGCAGAGGAGTCAACGGGGTGGTAACCTCCATCTTGTAAGGTGACTTTCAAGTCCACGCAAGGATATCCAGCCAATACACCTTTATCAAGGCTAGTCTCAAAGCCTTTCTGTACAGCAGGCCAAAATTCCCTGGGTACATTACCACCAGTCACCTTGGACTCAAACTGGAAGCCGGTACCTGGTTCACCAGGTTCAATGGTGTAGTCAATCTTACCATATTGACCGGAACCACCGGACTGTTTCTTGTGGGTGTAGCTGTCTTGAATGAGTTTGGTAATGGATTCCCGGTATGCTACCTGGGGTTTACCAACTTCCACTTCCACCCCGTGGGTACGCTTGAGAATATCAACCTTAATATCTAGGTGCAATTCACCCATACCCTTGATGATGGTTTCACCACTTTCCTGGTCTGTTTCAACCCGGAAGGATGGGTCTTCTTGAACCATTTTACTCAATGCCATACCCATCTTCTCATCGGTTCCCTTCTTCTTGGGCTTAACCGCAATGGAGATTACGGGGTCTGGGAATACCATTGGTTCCAGGGTAGCGGGGTTTTTGGGGTCACAAAGGGTATGTCCAGTTTGGACATTCTTCATCCCCACAATGGCAACAATATCACCCGCTTGGGCTGCTTCGATTTCTTCCCGAGAATCGGCGTGCATTTCTACCAGACGACCAACACGCTCGGTTTTACCGGTAGCAGTATTGAGGATTGTATCACCTTTAGATAAAGTACCAGAGTACAAACGGGTGAAGGTCAAAGCACCAAAGCGGTCATCCATGATTTTAAACGCTAAGGCACGCAAAGGTTTATCTGGAGCGACAACCGCCACATTACCGGTTTCATTACCTTCTAAATCAACCTCTGGCTGGGGTTTAACCTCCATCGGATTGGGTAGGTAATCTATAACCGCATCAAGAACTAATTGTACGCCCTTGTTTTTGAAGGAGGAACCACAGTAGGTGGGGAAGAAGGAAAGATTAATAGTCCCTTTACGGATACAACCCTTAATCTCATCAATGGTGAGTTCTTCCCCTTCCAGGTATTTTTCCATCAGTTCATCGTCTTGCTCTACCGCTGTTTCAATCAGCTGTTCGCGGTAAACTTCGACATCATCCTTCATCTCAGCAGGAATTTCCTTGATTTGATAATTCATGGGGTCGCCAGACTCATCCCACACCCATGCCTTACGAGTCAGTAAATCTACTACCCCAACAAAGTCATTCTCAGTACCAATGGGTAACACCATTACCAAGGGCTTGGCACCAAGTACGTCTTCTACCTGCTTGACAACTCGGTAGAAATCAGCACCCATCCGGTCTAGTTTATTTACGTAGATGATGCGAGCGACTTCAGAGTCATTGGCATAACGCCAGTTGGTTTCTGACTGAGGTTCCACACCACCGGAACCACAGAACACACCAATACCGCCATCAAGTACCTTGAGAGAACGGTAAACTTCAATGGTGAAATCAACGTGACCAGGGGTGTCAATGATGTTAAATTGGTGATCGTTCCAGAAACAAGATGTTGCGGCGGACTGAATGGTAATACCTCGCTCTTGTTCCTGCTCCATGAAGTCCGTTGTTGCCGCACCTTCATGTACCTCACCGATTTTGTGAATTTTTCCGGTAAGTTTGAGGATTCTTTCTGTGGTGGTGGTCTTGCCCGCATCTACGTGAGCGAAGATGCCGATATTTCGATAACGAGTGAGGTCTTTCATTTTTACTATATAACTAAGTGCTAGAAACCGTTGGGGACTACCCTCAAGTAGTACTCAAAGGAAATCGGCGTTGACTTCGTAAGCCAGCAAGGGCTGGATGAATCTGTACCGTCTGGGACATTCTAATTGCTTTTCCTGCCTTTGGTGACGGTAACAATAGTTAAACAATTATAAAATATTGTAATATACACGGGAAAGCTGTAATGTAAACATAATTTTAATTAATTAATCTAATTTATTCTTTATAATTCGCTGTCGTTTCTACTGATTGAAGAAGGGAGTGATGTAGTGGGGGAGTGATGGAGTGGGGGAGTGAGGCAGTCACACAACACCTGAATGAGCGAATTTAGAATGAGCGAATTATTTTTCTGCATTCTGCATTCTGCATTCTTAATTCTTCACTCCTTCCCTCCTTCCCTCCGGGCGGGGAAACACCGCCCCTACTCCTTCCCTCCTTCCCTCCTTCCCTGCAAGGGCACGGCGTGGTTAATGTAATTGGATATACCAATAAATCGTGGATGCCGTGCCCCTACCTTACCTCTTGCTCTGTGAGAAACTACTCTCCACGCTTCTACACTCCGTGTTTAGATCCCCGACTTCTATCCTAGGAATCCCTACGATGTGCGGATATTTATTCAGAAGTCGGGGATCTTTTACCTAGCCCTCATAACGAATGTAGTCAAGTACTAGGTTGGCACTTGGGCGTTGCTGATTGACATATGAATTTGCCTCACGCAAAGGCGCATTAGACGCGGAGCGGCTTCCCGAAGGGTAGGCGCAAAGTTACAAAGAAAAGTAAAGGTTATTTTGATGTTTCATATCCTGATTCAGCAACGCCGGCACTTGCCAGCCCTACTTTGCATCTACCTCTGTGTGGGGGTATGCTTCCACCGGCATTGATTTCAAAAAGTGGTATGTTTCCTCCCATAAGTCAATGTTCTCACCCCTTCTATAAATAAGTTCAAATAAAATCATCATGGCTCAGTCAAACTCATCATCACAAAAGCCGAGTGCAATTAATCTGGTTTTTGTTGCTTTTATTGCAGTGGCAATTATTTTTGCCGCTTATACCAACAAAATGGAAGCCGTTACTAAAGCAAGTTTTGATTCGGCTAAAACGGCTGTTAATTTAGCGATTAATTTAATCGGAGTCATGGCTCTTTGGTTGGGCTTGGTGCGTGTTTTAGAAGCAGGTGGTTTGATGTATACCCTTGCTAAATATCTTAAACCTTTAATGATCAGATTATTTCCTGATGTCCCCCCTACCCACCCAGCAATGGGAGCAATGATACTGAATATTTCTGCCAATATGTTGGGTTTAGGAAATGCGGCCACTCCTTTTGGGATTAAAGCAATGGTTGAGCTGAACAAAATCAATCCCTTTAAAGGAACTGCTACTAATGCTATGTGCTTATTCCTGGCAATTAATACTTCTAGTGTTGCCCTATTTCCCCTTGGTGTCATTGGGGTGAAGGCTGCGGCAAATAGCACAGATCCGGCGGCAATTTGGCTACCAACTTTAATCGCAACTTTATGTTCTACAGTAGTAGGAATTACGGTGGCATCATGGTTAGGAAAAAGAAGTAAAAAATCGAGTGAAATAGAAGCACCAGAAACTGATAAAATTGAATCTGATGATAATTCGGAAACAGAAAATGAAGCAGTTGAGGAACAGGATTATTCCCATCTTCTTTATCCCGCAGGTAAAACTTCACAACTGATAGCTTGGTTATTTATGCTGGGATTTATTGGTAGTTGGGTTTATGGGGTAATTAAAGTTGGTAATCTGGGGGGATTCTTTAACCAAGATTTTCTTTCCCATTGGTTAATGCCCGCCTTAATGCTATCAATTATTGCCTATGGAGTGGGACGGGGAGTCAAGATTTATGAAGCAGTCACGGAAGGAGCCAAACAGGGATTTGATATTGCCATTCGTATCATTCCTTTTTTAGTAGCTATTTTAGTGGCAATTGGTATGTTTCGAGCATCAGGAGCAATGGATGCGATCGCTAATATTGTAAATCCAGTTACTACCTTAATTCAACTCCCGGCGGAGGTATTACCAATGGCTTTAATTCGTCCCCTTTCTGGAGGGGGTGCATTTGGGATTATGAGTGAGTTAATTGAAAAAGCACCAGATTCTTACAGTGCCTTTGTTGCCTCAACTATGATGGGAAGTACGGAAACAACTTTTTATGTACTTGCGGTGTATTTTGGTGCAGTGGGAATTACTCGCATTCGTCATGCTTTAGTTGCTGCATTATTAGCTGATGCCACTGGGTTAATTGCTGCCTGTTTCCTTTCCTCTCTGTTTTGGAGTCTGCGTTGAAACAGGTAATACAGCACTACGTGCTAGGGAACTCTTAACTCTTAACAGGGAACAGCAGGCTGTCAAAAGGTTTCAGGATTTAGAAATGTCCTAACCGCGGAGGCGTAGTGCTATACCAGGGGAGCAAAATCTCCCCTGGTATGTATATCAGGGATGTTGCTGGCAAATTGAGGGCGTATAACTGAATAAAAATATTTAGGTATATCTTGGCAAATCTTACGGAATGCCCATATAATTAGATGTAGTCTAGATCATAAAGGAAAAGATATGGAGGACATTGAACAAGTGACTGTTAGCATAGGTGATGCTGCTAAAGAACTAGGTGTTTCGGTAGATACAGTCAGGAGGTGGGCAGATAAAGGACAAATTAAATTTGAACGCGCTCCAAGCGGACACAGAAGATTCTATTTAGCAGACATCAAGAGAATTACCCCTAGGAATTTAAGACAAATAGATGAGCGTGTAACCATCAACTATGCTCGCGTTTCAAGTCATGACCAAAAGCAAGATTTAGCTCGACAAGTACAAGTATTAGAAGCTTTTAGCGGTTCTAATGGCTGGCAATTTGAAACCATTCAAGATATGGGAAGTGGATTAAATTACCAAAAGAAAGGATTGCAAAAGCTAATTAAAAGGATACTCAAAGGTGATGTCGGAAGATTGGTATTAACTCACAAAGATAGATTGCTTAGATTTGGCTCAGAATTAATATTTGCAATTTGTGAAGAAATGGAAACTGAAGTGGTTATTATCAATAAATCATTGGAAGAAATATCTTTTGAGCAAGAACTAGTGCAAGATGTTTTAGAACTTATAACTGTATTCTCAGCACGTCTTTATGGTTCTAGAAGTAAGAAAAATAAGAAATTAATCGACGGAATGACTCAAGTGGTTAAGGAGGTGAATAATTAGTGTTACTTGGATTTAAGACAGAACTCAAATTAAACAATAAACAGCTCACTCAGATATTAAAGCATTGCGGAGTATCTAGACACGCTTGGAATTGGGGATTAACTTTAACCAAGCAACTACTCGACCATAACAAAGTTAATCCTGATGACAAGATTAAGTTCCCCACGGGAATTACTTTACACAAGTGGTTAGTAGCATTAGTTAAGCCTGAAAATCTTTGGTATTATGAATGTTCAAAATCTGCACCTCAAGAAGCACTGAGAAATTTAGCTAAGGCTTGGCAAGATGCATTCAAAAAGAACAAAAAACCACCTAGATTTAAAAAGAAAGGTAAGTCTGATAGTTTTACTCTTGAAGGTACTTGCAAAGTAATTGATAGCTTTACCATTCAAGTTCCCAAGATTGGTAAGCTTAAAACTTACGAGAGATTGCCGCAACCAGACAAAATCAAATCTGTAACAATTTCCAGACAAGCTCAACGCTGGTTTATCAGTTTTAGGATTG
>JASJDS010000087.1 GCA_030065055.1 Calothrix sp. MO_192.B10 | reverse complement strand
ACCTCACCTCCGAAGTTTGGCGGGACGGAAACCGACACCCTTCGGGTTACGCGCTCCGCGCACGCTATGCGAGCGCCACTTTGGCGGGACGGAAACCGACACCGCCAAGTGGACTCACCGCCAACTTCTCTCCGCCTGACGGCACCCCTCTCCTTATTAATAAGGAGAGGGGTTGGGGGTGAGGTTCACTCTTATATTTAATTACGCCTACCTACTTACCAGTTGCTCCTCTTGGGTTCCACCCCTGAGGAGCAATTGGTTTCACCATCATGGATGGACGAAAATAAGTAATAAGTAATAAGTACTGGGAAAAGCTTAAAGGGTAAGGGTTACAGGTTTTTTCCACCTTTTCCCCTTCCCCTTAACCGACTGTTTCTTGCAATGCCGTCGGTTTTATTTTTATTCATGTGTTTTTATAACATTTTCTATATTTTTAGTAATTTTATTAGCTTTTGTGAACATCAACTCATTACTCCAACCATTTCAATCCTTTGGTGTCCATCTGGGACTATCCCGCATTCAGTCACTGTTAGCAAATCTTGGTAATCCCCAGAATCAAGTTCCTGTGATTCATGTGGCTGGAAGCAATGGTAAAGGTTCTGTATGTGCTTATCTGTCATCCATACTTACAGAAGCGGGTTATCGCACGGGGAGGTATACCTCTCCCCATTTAGTTGATTGGACAGAACGTATTTGTCTGAACAACCACCCTATTACTGCGGGTGAACTACACAAAGTCTTATTACAAGTCCAAGCTGCAATTGCTGCTGATGAAGAATCACCAACTCAGTTTGAAGTGATTACTGCTGCTGCTTGGCTTTATTTTGCTCAACAACAGGTTGATGTTGCTGTGATTGAAGTGGGATTGGGAGGAAGATTAGATGCTACCAACGTTTGTCAAAAACCCTTGGTTAGTATTATTACTTCCATTAGTCGGGAACATTGGCAAAGATTGGGTAATACCGTAGCTGAAATTGCTGGGGAAAAAGCTGGTATCCTCAAACATGGTTGTCCTGTAGTCATGGGAAAATTACCAGCAGATGCAGAACAAGTCGTGCGATCGCGGGCTTTACAATTACAATGTCCCCTAATTATGCCCCAAAGTGCCCGCCAGTTAGAGCCGGGATGGGCAGAGTATGTAGGAAATCGGCAAAAACCCCTGAAATATCCCCTACCCCTAGTCGGACAAATTCAGTTAACCAATTCGGCTGTGGCTTTAGCTGCGGTGGAGGTATTGCAAAACCAAGGTTGGAATATACCAGAGTCAGCCATCATTCATGGTATGGCAAAAACCCAATGGTTAGGGCGGATGCAGTGGACTACCTGGAAAAATCAAAAATTGCTGCTAGATGGCGCTCATAACCCTGCTGCGGCTCAAGTATTAAGGGATTATGTGGATAGTTTAGATGTGCCATCAGTCACTTGGGTAATGGGAATGTTATCTACCAAAGACCATAGTGATATTTTTCAAATTTTACTGCGATCGCACGACCAGTTATATTTAGTACCAGTACCAGAACATAGTTCGGCTGATCCCGGAGAATTAGCACAATTGGCTATCAGTATTTGTCCTGAGTTAGAAGGATGTTATCCATACCCAGAGTTATCACCAGCCTTAGACGCAGCTTTTACCAGAAATGATGATTTAGTTGTATTATGTGGTTCTTTATACCTAGCAGGGCATTTTTTAGCCTGAAAACCTCGCTTTGCCCTTCTTGAGCGCCCTGCAATGAATTGCGGGCTAATAAACCAAGTGCGTTGAAACGCACTGAAATACCTGGTATATGGAAATAATTGGTTGTACCCCCAACAGATTCGCCCACAGTATCATAAATTTCAAGGCTAATAAACCAAGCACTTTGAAACGCGCTGCAAGCCCTACCCAGTCTGATAAATCAGACTTGGTATTTGAGGAAATCTGGGCTAATTGAGCATGGTGCAAGTTATGAGGTGTATCGCACTTAGTTTTGCAGCGATTGAGGCTCCCGCCTCAAATCCGTGCTGGAGGCGGGAGCCTCTAAAGAGTGCATTTCTAGGCTGGAGCCTGGAAACCAGAGAAAACTCAGTACACTTTTATTCCTTCTTCCCTGTTAAGAGTTTCCTATCTCTATGAGTGATTCAGGAATCAAATCGGATTGCCATATCATCTCAAATTGTCAAAGTACAAATCCCTTAATTTATAACCTTCAGGAAGATAGCTGTTATACAGTACAGCATGAAGCAAGGCAGATTTCCCTGGTTTAAGATAATTACTGGCATTCTTATCAACAGGTCTGAATGTAAGATAGGTTAAGCTACCCTTAAATTTATTGGAATAAACATCCGCAAAGACTTTTGAACTGACAAGTTTATTCGTAGTATTTTTAATTTTTATTGTGACATATAATGCCTTATCTCTTTGTGAGTTATCACATATTTCGGCTTGGTTATGACAAGAAATAAGATGTTTAGATAAAAGCAAATAATTACTTTTAGGTTTCGTCGAATTAAAATTTTGAGTTGTATTAGATATTTGTCGTGGTTTACGGATTTGATTCCTTGAAGAACTACCAAGATTAAGACATTCCCTATAACCTGTTCTGGGATTTGTCCAATAATTTGCACAGTAAGGATCTTGAGCAAGAAGTTTACCTGTTGGAAAAGAGGAATACAATCCCCAAGAAAAAATTCCCATCACAGATAATAAGACTGATTGGAAAACTACTTTTTTCATCATACGAAATTAATTCACCAATCATTTATTAATCTACTAAAAAATAAAGTTATGTGAGTAGATGCACGGAATTTCAATGAATATTAGGTGAAACGCGAAAAACAAACTGGAAAAAAATAACCATTTATGGCTAACTTGAAAATAGTTAATCAGCGCGGAGTAGGGGCGCATTGCGTGCGCCCTTGAGGAGTTAGTCACAAAGTATTTTCATCCTTGGTTGTGGGATTTGACCGTGAGAAACTAACTTGAAAATAGTTAATCAGCGCGGAGTAGGGGCGCATTGCGTGCGCCCTTGAGGAGTTAGTCACAAAGTATTTTCATCCTTGGTTGTGGGATTTGACCGTGAGAAACTAGCTTGAAAATAGTTAATCAGCGCGGAGTAGGGGCGCATTGCGTGCGCCCTTGAGGAGTTAGTCACAAAGTATTTTCATCCTTGGTGGTGAAAAAATTTTTCATCGTCACTTCCTCCCTCCACTCCGGGCGGGGAAACCCCGCCCCTACTCCATCACTCCATCACTCCTTCCCTCCTTAATTCCGGCTATCCCACTGCTTCGCGGCATCCTCAACGGCTTGCTCCACAGATTTTTGCCCTAACATGGCTGCTTGTAAATTTTCGTAAATGGCTTTTTGCAGCAGGTTAGAATCTTTCCGGGTAGGAATTAAGACCTCTGCTTGTTGCAATTGTTTTGCACTAATTGTCCTTCCTTTTTCTATGGCACTGGCATTAGCCGAAACATCTTTAAAATAGCTGTCAGACAAGGCTTTTTTCGTAGATGGTAAAACATTGGCTTGCTTGGCAAAAGCCAACTGATTCTCATCATTGGTCAAAAACAGGGCAAATTTCACCGCCGCATCAGGGTATTTAGTATTACGCGGGATCGCCACATTCATCACCGCCACATTTGTCTTACCCGTGCTACCACTAATTTGGGGTGCAGTAGCGGAAACTTTAGCAACTGCTGGGGCATTTTTGGCGATCGTCTTCATAAATTCCGGTCCAGAAGCCAGAAACGCAGTTTCCCCAGCCTGATACAAATCAATGGCGCGACGATGACCTTGGGTCAATACTTCTTGGGGAAGTAATCCTTTTTTGTAAAGATCCACCCAATACTGAAAAGCTGCCTTACCTTCAGCAGAGTTAAACCCAGCCTTGCCATCTCCATCAACTAAAGTTACACCCATCTGTACAAGGGATTCCAGTACCTCCGCAGAATCCTGGGGAACGAAAGTAACAAAAAAAGCATACTTCCCAGTCTTATTTTTAATTTTTTCAGCCGCTACAGCTAATTCTTCATAAGTAGTGGGTACTTTTTTAATACCTGCCTGTTTTAAAAAATCAGTGTTATAAATGGTTAACCGTGTGGTGAGGTACCAAGGTATGCCAAAACTCTTGCCATTGAGAGTACTGGCTTGCCAAATATTTGACAAATACCCAGAACGTACCTCATCGGGTACTTTTGCATCCAAATCTAACCAGGCATTTCGACCTGCTAGTTGGGAAGCAAAATCTGGATTCAGGTTAACTACATCAGGTGGCGTTTTCCCAGATACAGCTGTTAAAATCTTGTTTTCCATCGCTGCCCAAGGTACATCAACCCAGTTAATCTTGATACCTTGGTTCTGGGATTCAAAAGTTGCAATCAAATTTTGGAAGTAATTAGTAAATTGAGGTTGGAGTTGCATTGTCCAAAACTCAATTTTTTCTACTCCAGAAGTAGCAGGTTTTGAGTTATTACTCAGATTGCCAGCACTACAGCTAATGGTCCAACTTGTCAGGAGTCCAAGCACTACCCAAATTAAAAAAACTTTGAATTTATGAAATCGAACCATCGTACTTTTAGTATTTATGTTTTATTGGGGTGAAAATATTATGCGGTATTTTCGAGGTTACAAGATAAATAAAATAAATATTTATCACAATAACAATACGGTAAAAACACTGTAATTATTAAATTCAAAAATTTAGTATAAATACTGAGATAAATGTGGTGAATAGCTTTAAAAATATATTTGGCAAGTCTAACAGAGGAACGGGGATAGAACTTGCACCAGAAAGGGTGAATATAGCTCAAGTTCGGAAACAACGCCAGGGTTTAAAACTAGACTCTTTGATATCAGTACCGGTGCCTGAAGGAATTTTTGTGGATGGTCAAATTGCCGACCCCCCGACAATGGCACAACTGATTCAGGAGGCTCTAGCTGAAAATAAAATTAATGCTTCCAAGGTTTCTACTTCTGTAACAGGTCGAGATTCTATTGTACGTCTCATACCCGTACCAGCAGAATTAGATGACAAAGAATTACGGGAAATGGTATTGAACCACGAAGCTGGCTTGTATTTACCCTATCCCCGTGAAGAGGCTGATGTGGATTACCAGAAACTGGGGTACTTTGTAGATGAGGATGGCATTGAAAAAGTACAAGTACTATTAGTAGCCACCCGTAAGGAGGTAACAGATACCTATGTAAATACCTTTGAACAGGCAGGATTACAAATCAATGTCTTAGAGATTAACAGTTTTGCCTTAATTAGAACAATACGTGATCAACTCCGGGAGTTTGGACCTCAAGAGGCAGCTGTATTGGTGGACATCGAGTTTGATAGTACGGAAATCGCCATCATAGTCAATGGAGTACCGCAGTTTTCACGCACAGTACCCATCGGTACTCATCAAATGCAAAGTGCTTTAGCAAGAGCCATGAACTTGCCCGTTTCTAGGGACTTGGATTTGTTGCAGGGAATTACTATTCCTCTGACTACTCAAGAAGCAGATGGAAAAACTGGCATGACTGCGGCTAATCCGGGGTTAGCAGCAATGATGAGGGTATTGGGAGAACTCATAGATGAATTGCGTCGTTCTATCGATTTTTATCTCAATCAAGCTGATGATTTGGAAGTAGCACAAATTTTGTTAGCAGGACCAGGAGGAGGTTTGGAACAATTAGATGAGTTATTAACCCAAAGATTAAGTTTACCTACAACCCAGATAGATCCAGTGACATCATTGTCCCTAGAGATAGACGAGGAAAAATATCCTACGGTACAACGTCCTGGTTTAGGGGTAGTACTTGGTTTAGGGATGCGGGAGATATAACAGATGTACAGTTTAGATATTAACTTTCTTCAAGACCGCCCAGAATTTCAAAAAAATAGCCCTAGGCAAAACGCGAACAAGATTTCTCTCCCTGTTGGAGATTTAACGTTAGTCTATGTGGGATTAGCCATAGGAATATGTATACCTGCTTTGGTGGGTGGTGGTTGGTGGTTTTTAGAAGCTAAGAATACTGAACTAGAGGAGGAAATAGCACAACTCGAACAAAAAAACAAGAAATTAGACACAGAAATTGGCAACATTAATAAAATCAAGTCACAAACTAAAGCTATTAGGGCTGAGGGTCAAGCCTTAGTCAGTGTATTTGACCAGATTCGTCCCTGGTCTGCTATGTTGCAAGATTTACGCGATCGCATTCCGGCAACGGTACAAATTGAGAATATCACTCAAACACCGCCAAAGGCTGCGGTGAAAGGAGAACCACCACCGAATCCTGCTGGAGGTATACAAATTGTCGGTAAGGCACGTTCTTTTAACGACGTGAATGATTTTCTCCTCACTTTGCAAAAGTCTAGTTTCTTGAAAGCAGAAGAAACTAAGATTATCAGAGCCAGTTTAGTCAAGGGAACAGCACCCAGAGTATTCACCGGAAGAAGGTTATCAGGGGCTGCACCTCTGACCAAACCTGATTTGGTTCAATACACTATCAGGTCTACCATGAGTAATATTCCAGCTTCTGAGTTAATTAGAGAGTTAGAACAAAAGGGCACAGTGGGGCTAGTCACTCGAATTCGTAATCTGCAACAAACAGGAGTCCTTAAAAAATGACAGTCAGTGAGGATTTTAATTTTGTTGAAGCAGACGGGGAGTTGGAGGAAAGTAGTTTCCCCGTCGTCTTTGGCATTACTTTCACACCCAAAATTATTGGCATTATCGTGGGGGTTTTGGGAATTGCCGGAGCAGCTTATATGTTATTAAACATGGTGATGCCTGCTTGGGAAAAATTCGGCGAACAGCGAGCCAAAGTTGAGGAACTCCAAGGGCAAATTGACCAAAAGCAAGCCAGCATTAAACAGATTGGTAAAGTCAAAGCTGAACTAGCATCAGCAAAACAGCAAAAAACCCAGGTACTCAAGTTATTTTCTGATGAGAAAACTTTAGATACATTATTGCTAGATTTGAATCGTCTAGTGGAATCTGGTAATAGTCTAACTTCTGTAAGTCCAGTGCGATCGCAACTGAAGAATTTTGTCCCTATTAACCAAAAACCAACCATTATTAACAATTCCTCTTATGGCCCATTGGTTAAGGGTAAGCTAAAGCAAAGTAGTGTCAACATAGATATTGTTGGTACTTTTGAACAGACCCAATCTATTCTCAGAAATATCGAACGTTTGCAGCCTTTATTAATAGTCAAAAATTACCGTTCTCGATCCTCGAACACAGTCAATTTAAATGGGGCACAACCAGGCTTAATACTGCCTCCAACTATTAATACATCATTTCATCTGCAAGTGTTGATGCCACTTAGTCCCAAGGAATCTGCAAAGGCAAATAAGTCAGCAGCTAAGAAGAAAAAATAACAATACTTTTCACTACTGCTAACTGCCTACAAAATAGTGAGTATTAAAACTTAAATTACTCTCTGAAAAACTCATCATCCACATATATTGTGTTGGGTGTATCTAACTCAAAATTTTTGTTTATAAAGTTTTCTATTGTGAGGAATGAACTGTGAAACACCTTCACGGTAAAAATATAATCTTGGGTGCTGCGGGTTTAGTAATGTTAATGGCTCAACCTGCCTTGGCAAATGCGACAAAAATCACCGATGTCCAACTCAAACCCGTTGATGGCGGTGGCATTAATGTAATTTTAAAAACCGCTTCCGGTTCTCGCCCCCAAGTATTTACCACTAAACGAGGCAAAAGTTTAGTCACAGATATTATCAATACCCAGCTAAAATTACGCCAAGGTAATAGTTTTATTCAAAATAATCCGGCTCCAGGTATTGCTTCTGTCACTATTAATCAATTAGATGCCAATAGCATCAGATTAGTAGTCGTGGGCAGTGAGAATGCTCCCAATAGCCAACCGGTGAAGCGAGAAAGCAATGGATTCACCCTCAGCTTTACCCCTAAAAGCGCGACGCAAGCGGGGGAAACAACACCAAAACAACCATCTCCACCGGTAGCAAATCAACCTCCGACTCCCACGCCTTCTACTCCACCACCGATGGTTCCCAACCCTAAAGTTACCATTGACGGTCAACCAGCACCTACAGAAGGAGTTGCAAAACCTCCCGTTCCTGCACCCCCATTCTTACCTAGAGCTGTAGCTCCACCAGTCGGAGATATGGCAATTGCTAGCCTTGATGCTTCTCCTAGTAGTATTGACTTAGGTACTCAAGAGCGAGTACCCAGATTAGTACTAAGGGATGCTCCTGTTAGGGAAGTTTTATCATTGCTGGCTCGGGCGGCGGGATTAAACCTGGCATATGTTAGTGGTAATACTAGTAATAATGGAAAAAATGGACAAGCTCCAGCAGCAGCAACTTCCAGCGATGGTGGAACAATCTCTCTAGACATAGAAAATGAGCCTGTCCAAGATGTTTTTAATTATGTATTGCGCCTCAGTGGTTTAGAAGCTAGTCGTAAGGGAAGGACTATTTTTGTGGGGGCAAAACTACCCAATTCTGCCCGCGATTTAGTCATGCGTAATGTCCGGCTCAATCAGGTGAAGGTAGATGTGGCTCTTAATTTCTTAGTCGGAATGGGAGCAGAAAGTGCTGTTAACGTTGAACGAACTATCAAGAATGTTGAATCAAAGAAAGTAGAAGACACGGCATCTGCTGAGGTTGAAGAACAAGAAGAAGTTCAACCCAAGAAAATTGAACCCCTAACCCTTAAGTCTGATTCTGAATACACAACTCCTATTCTCCGGGGTTTACAGGCATTGGGAGATTCGAGAACTAATTCCGTTACCCTGATTGGCTCTCCCAAGTTAGTTCAATTAGCAATGGCTCAACTCACCCAGTTGGATGTGCGTCGTCGCCAAGTAGCAGTTAACGTCAAAATAGTTGATGTTAATCTCAGCAATGTCAAAGATATTAATACTAGTTTTACCTTTGGTATTGGCAACACCTTCGTTCAGAATGACGGTGGTAACGCAATTGTGAATTTTAATGGAGCCAGTGCATTTCCTAAACGCTTAATTGCTAGTTTACAAGCTCAAGTCATTAGTGGTAATGCCAAAATATTGACTGACCCTACCCTAATTGTCCAAGAGGGTCAGGAGGCTAGAGTCGCTTTAACCCAGGAAGTAGTTGGAAAAATCGAAACTGTGTTCACAGATACCGACTCTGGCACTAGAGAAACGAGAACAATAGAAGAGAAGAAAGTAGGTTTAAACTTAGGTGTAAAAATTGACCGAATTGATGACAATGGTTTTGTCTCTCTCTCTGTAGCACCTTCAATTAAAGCACCCACTAGTACTCAAAATACCTCTGCTGGACCAGTAACTTTAATCTCCGAACGTGCTTTAAATTCTGGTTTGATTCGTTTGCGAGATGGTCAAACACTTGTACTAACTGGTATTATTCAAGACCAAGATAGAGTAAGTGTATCCAAAGTTCCGATTTTAGGTGATATTCCCCTGCTTGGTTCCTTGTTTAGAAGTACTAACAGACAAAATGAGCGGAATGAGGTAATTGTATTGCTGACCCCTCAAGTTATGGATGATTCCCAGGGTTCTTCCTACGGCTATAACTACAAACCTAGTCCAGATGTTAGGCAAATGTTAAAGCGTCGTGGATTACGCATCCCTAAATAATTAATTGACAAAATAGAAAAAATATGGATTAACAAAGGGGCATCATAACTATGCCCCTTTGTTAATTGATTGTTAACAAATATTACCAAAATTATGGCGATCGCGGTTGAAATTTTGGCAACGTTGGAAAAATTTACATAATCAAGGAATAAATTCTAATTGGTAAGGTTGATAAATCGATTGGAAATGGCTACAACTATTGTTAATAAAGGGAAAAATCGATTTGAATTAGGAAAGTAATTCCTGTTTATAAAATCTTTAACTTTAGCTGTTCTTCTGAATACAGGGGTTTTTACTAAGTATTTTTCCCTACTTTTTGGGTCGTTTTTTGATCAAAAATTACCCTTTAGTAAGAAAAAATCCTGAAATCCATATAAATTAATGGTTTCATCTATCCACTTCTGGCTACAACGCTTTAGAATAATTCATTGAAAAGTTGAGCCGATGGGAATTACAGACCTTTTAAGCATAAATACTCACAAGGGCAACTTTTGTAAACCACCAAACAACGATTTAAGTAGAAGATGCGTCAAGGCGTATCTGTAACAATCTCAAGTAAATTATTCAGGAGTTTGACATGAACAAAGGTGAATTAGTTGATGCCGTAGCTGAAAAAGCTAGTGTGACCAAAAAACAAGCTGATGCAGTCTTAAGTGCTGCTTTAGAAACCATTGTTGAGGCAGTTTCTTCTGGCGATAAGGTGACACTGGTGGGATTTGGCTCTTTTGAATCCCGGGAGAGAAAAGCTCGTGAAGGACGTAACCCCAAAACCAATGAAAAAATGATCATTCCCGAAACAAAGGTTCCCGCGTTTTCTGCGGGTAAATTGTTTAGAGAAAGGGTTGCACCCCCAAAATCATAAATGTTGGTGTTAGGGAAGTTTTTTTGACGATGCAACCTGCACACGGGGGAAATTTAGCTTGGGCAGCCAACCATGCTGGTTGTTCCCTTGGTGCAATTGTGGATTTTTCTGCCAGTATTAGCCCTTTGGGACCTCCCCCTAGTGTCTTAGCAGCTATGGAGTCCCAAATGGGTAATGTGCGGCATTATCCAGATCCCAACTACAGTGAACTGAGACTTGCTCTCAGTCACTTTCATCAACTACCTCCAGAGTGGATTTTGCCGGGAAATGGTTCGGCAGAGTTACTCACTCTGGCGGGTAGGGAGCTAGCAGAGTTGGCTGCAACAGTATTAATGACTCCTGCCTTTGGCGATTATTACCGCGCTCTCAGGGCATATAATGCCAATGTGCAGGAGTTTTCTCTGGCGGATGAACGTGAGAGTGAAGGAATGAAGGAGGGAAGGAGGGAGTTCGGAGTTCGGAGTTCGGAGTTCGGAGTTCGGAGGGAAAGAGGGAAGGAGGGAAGGAGTGAAGGAATGATTATTTCATCTTTCTCTGTTCCCCACACTCCCCCACTCCCCCACTCTCCCACTCCCTCACTCCCCCATCTCCCCATCTCCCCACTCCCCCACTCCCCCACTCCCCACACAACTGGGTTGCTGATAAATAATCCCCACAATCCTACGGGGAAGTTATTTTTGCAGTCAGAAATTCTCCCTTATTTGGAGGAGTTTGCTCTGGTGGTGGTGGATGAGGCATTTATGGATTTTCTACCCCCAGAAGAGGAACAAAGCCTGATTGGGTTTGTCCAGAAATATCCTAATTTAGTGATTTTACGATCGCTCACCAAGTTCTATAGTCTTCCTGGACTACGTTTGGGATATGCCATCGCTCACCCCGAGCGTCTCCAACGCTGGCAATTGTGGCGCGATCCTTGGTCTGTCAACACATTAGCAGCAACAGCAGCCATTGCTGCCATTGGCGATAGGGATTTTCAACAACAAACTTGGGCATGGCTACCACCAGCCAGAGATGAACTATTTCAAGGTTTAGCCAAAATCCCAGGATTGCAACCCTTAGAGAGTGCAGCTAACTTTTTATTGATTAAATCACAAGTATCTTGTACAAAACTGCAATCCCAGTTACTCAGAAAATATCAAATTTTTATCCGCGATTGTCTCAGTTTTCCGGAACTGGGCGATCGCTTTTTTCGGGTAGCTGTACGCACACCAGCAGATAATCAGCTTTTAATCACAGCATTGACCAATATCATGTCTAATTCATAATTCGTAATTCATAATTCGTAATTTATCGGTTCATCTTAACAACTTGCACCAATGTCGTTTAGCCTACATTCCCACCTAGAAATAAATTTCAAGGCTTAGCGATGAGCGTAGCCGAATCGCTAATAAACCAAGCAGGTTTTAACGCGCTCAAAGCCTTACGAGCGTCTGATTTATCAGACTTTGTATATGAGAAAAGGGAATTTATTCCTAGGCGGACATTTGGGCTAATTGAGAATGCTGCAAGTTATGAGTTAATCTAAAATCTAAAATCCAAAATCTAAAATTGATTGACTACGATGTTGTAATTATTGGCGGCACTCCTGCTGGACGCTATGCTGCCCTTGCTGCCACCCAGCTACGAGCTACAGTTGCCCTCGTAGAACCACAACCAAGTTACGATTTTCTCAAGCTCCATGCAGTTTCTCAAGCTGTTCGAGGCCTCCAATTACCAGATAATTCATTCCTATGGGGAAATACTGATTCGAGTGTTTGTACGGTCGTTAAAGACACTAGTGTATTGGCAGATACCATGTTATTTGCCGATGGGGTTGTTGCCCATGCAGAAGAACAACATTCACCCACAGTTCTTGCCGCCAAGGGCGTAGATATCATCTATGGCAATGGTCAATTTCAAAGAACGCCTAATTTAGCTTTTGCAGTCAATGAACGCCTGCTACGGGCGCGTACTTACTTACTTGCCACTGGTTCCCATTGCATTATCCCAGAGGTTCCAGGATTGACAGCAGTAGGTTTTCTCACCCTCGACAATATTTGGCAGTCTTTCAATCAAGCTACATTACCCCAACATTGGGTAATTATGGGTGGAACTCCCCAAAGTATAGAGATAGTCCAAACCTTGAGGCATTTGGGTTGCCAAGTTACTCTCATTGTCCCCTACCCTCATATTTTACCCTGCTTGGATTTAGAAGTAGCTTATTTACTCCAAGCACAGTTAGAGGCAGAAGGTATATGGGTATTGACTGGCACACAAATTACCCAGGTAAGGTACATTGATGGGCAAAAATGGCTACAAGCAGGAGATAAAGCGATCGCAGCTGATGAAATTTTAGTAGCTACCCCAGGAAAACCGAATATTGAGTCTCTCAATTTACCGGCAGTGGGGGTAAAATGGCATAGCGAACGCTTATTAGTAAATCCTCAGTTACAAACTACCAATCGCCGGATTTATGCCTGTGGAGATGTGATTGGTGGTTTTGCCTGTACCAATATTGGTAATTATGAAGCCAGAATTGCCATTCAAAATGCCCTATTTTTCTCCAAGCAACAAGTAGATTATGGCAGTCTTCCTTGGGCTATTTTTACCAATCCGATGGTGGCACAAGTAGGTTTAACAGAATCTCTAGTTCAACGGCAATATAGCCAAGATAAATTTATCGTCTTGCGGCAATCTTTCAAAACTTTGGCAACTGCTCAGATTCAAGATGTTACTACAGGTATTTGTAAATTAATTGTGTTGCAAAATGGAGAGATTTTAGGAGGTTCTATATTCGGTGCCCAAGCAGAAGAGTTAATTAATATAGTATCACTAGCGATCGCTCACAAAATCAAAGTACATCGTCTTGCCCAACTATCTCCTATATATCCCAGTTTTTCAGAAATATTACAGTCAACATCTGCTTTGTGGCATCAACAAAAATTCAGCCGTAATATTTGTTGGCAAGAATTTCTAGAAGATTTCTTCCAATTCCGCAGAAACTGGAAAATTTAGCCAATTTTAGATTTTGGATTATAACTATGTCATTGCGTTAGCGCACGCTACGCGGTAAGCGGAGCTATGCCGTAGGCTTTACGCGAACGCAAGGTTTTTGAGCTTTTTACATTCCGTTACATAATTAGGTTTATTTGTGCCTACCTACTTAAAAATTTATTAGAATATCTCACTTACCCTAAGCCGAACCGCCTGAGCAAACAGACTCTAAAAAGTTTTGACTTTTGACTTCTGCGTAGCGGTATATGAGCTTATTCTAAGTTTAAATACTGACCTAACAGCCAAATAACAGTATAAAATAATTTATTTGCTTAACTAAACACAATATTTTGAAATCTAAATACATTGTTTCTCTAGCATTTTGTTATAAAAAAATACAAAAAGCCTCTTAATTGAGAATTGAGTCATTTATAATGCTAAATATTTTCATTTAATTAACGGAATTACGTTTTTTTGTCGAACGTGATCTACATCACTATTTAATGTAAAATAAAATTTGGATATAATCTGTTTGGACTTTTTTTACTTTTTTCAGCAACAGATTTTTGCTGTTTTGGTGTCTCGAATCAAAAAGCCTACACTCCTAACTAATATCATGTCCACTTATACTCCCAACAGCTAAAAACTTAACTTTTCGTAGGTTGGGTTGAACGAAACCAAACCCAACAGTAAGTAGGTTTTTCTTGGGTTACTCTACCCTAGCCTTCGGCAAGCCCTCCGGGTATCTCCTCCGGAGAGACTACGTCAACGCCACTTGACGGCAGTTGCTTTATGCCGGGAAACCCGTCCACCGCAGTGGCTCACCGCTGCGCGTCTACGGGAATGCCTGACGGCGTTAGCGCAGGAGGATGTCAATTGATTAGCAAAACCCAATCAAAAAAGCTCCCTATCATCTAGAGAGCTTTTGAATAGTATAGAAACGAAATTATTCGCTTCCCTAATTGCTTATTAACCGTTGATTGCAGGTGCAGTCAGAGCCACAGGAGTAGCTTCACCAGCAGCCAAGTCTAAGGGGAAGTTGTGAGCATTGCGCTCGTGCATTACTTCCATACCCAAGTTGGCACGGTTGATTACATCAGCCCAAGTTCCAATCACACGACCCTGAGAGTCAATCACAGACTGGTTGAAGTTGAAACCATTCAGGTTGAACGCCATGGTGCTGATGCCCAAAGCAGTGAACCAAATACAGATTACAGGCCATGCACCCAGGAAGAAGTGCAAGCTACGGCTATTGTTAAAAGAAGCGTATTGGAAAATTAAACGACCAAAGTAACCGTGTGCAGCTACGATGTTGTAGGTTTCTTCCTCTTGACCGAACTTGTAACCGTAGTTCTGAGATTCGCTCTCGGTGGTTTCACGAACTAAGGAAGAAGTTACCAAGCTTCCGTGCATTGCAGAGAACAAGGAACCTCCGAATACACCAGCTACACCTAACTGGTGGAAGGGGTGCATCAGGATGTTGTGCTCTGCTTGGAATACCAACATGAAGTTGAAGGTACCAGAGATACCCAAGGGCATACCATCAGAGAAGGAACCTTGACCCAAAGGATAGATGAGGAATACTGCGGTTGCAGATGCCACAGGAGCAGAGTATGCTACGCAAATCCAAGGGCGCATTCCTAAACGGTAGCTCAATTCCCACTGACGACCTAACCAGCAGAAAACACCAATTAGGAAGTGGAAAATTACCAACTGGTAAGGACCACCGTTGTATAACCACTCATCTAAGGAAGCTGCTTCCCAGATGGGGTAGAAGTGCAAACCAATCGCATTAGAAGAAGGTACAACAGCACCGGAGATGATGTTGTTTCCGTACAGTAAAGAACCTGCAACTGGCTCGCGGATACCATCGATGTCTACGGGAGGTGCAGCAATGAAAGCGATGATGAAGCAGGTGGTTGCAGCTAGTAAGCAAGGAATCATCAGTACGCCGAACCAACCGATGTATATACGGTTGTTGACACTAGTGATCCAGTTACAAAACCGCTCCCATACGTTGCCGCCTTCGCGTCTTTGTAAGGTTGTGGTCATTATTCTTTATGAGTGCTTAATTGTTAGGAATGTAAAACAGATAAATCCAATAAAATTTACCTGTAATAACTAAAATTACATGAATTTACTGAAAAAACACCTCTATTTACAATAATTAATATATGTTTGTTGTTCGCAATATTTTCAGTTCCAAATGACATAAATACGACTAAAACAACAAGCTCACTCATACTTATTTATACTTATGAATTCACCAGATTTTATCTCAATAACTGCAATCATATTTGTAAGCAAAAGTAACTAAAAGTAAAGAAATATAATTGAATTGTAAACAAATACTACTTGCCTTTGTGAACAAATATTAAGAATGAATGTGGCAAATATTTTTCTTGTGAGTGCCCCCACAAGGGGGGGAAGTCAAAAGTCATGCATTATTAAACCCCCTCGCTACTAATGAAAGAAACACTCAAAATCAAAAAGCTCGATTTTATAAGGGCTTCAACTGGTGTTTTTTAAGATGTAGGACTTACCAAATAAAAACGGTTCCTATAGTAATCCGGTTATTGGTTATTTTTTTGGGAATTTCCTTGCCTATGCTCTTTCTTGTGATAACGGTCAATTACCACAAATTGTAAATTCAGCTCTTGGCTTGAAATCAACCAATTCCCCGCAAGGGGATGTAAACATCGCAGCAGAAGACAAGCAAAAAAATCATCCCCTCTTGAAATCAACCAATTTCCCGCAAGGGGATGAAAACTTGACTTCTTCTAATGCAAATTTTAAACCGCTAACTTGAAAGTCATATCAATTCCGGCTACATCGGAATGATAAAAAACCGCAGAGACGCTGAGAGCGCAGAGAAAAAGAAGAAGGAGAAAAAAATTAAATAATTCCGATATAAACGGAAAAGATATCACCTCACCCTGACAAGAGCGGACATCCCTCTCCTTATTAAGGAGAGGGAAAGATTTTTGCATCGCAAAAAGCGAGGGTGAGGTTTTTCATAGATGGTGGTGAAATTTGCTCATCGGGACTGCCTTGTATCTTAGGAGCGGGTTAGTCTTTAAATTGATTTACATAACCAGAGAGCAACCCAGTAACCATCGCTGGTATTTCTAAATGTGGCAAAACACCAGCTCCAGGAATTTCATGGAAGCCCTGAATTATCTCAGGATTAAGTCGAGAAAGTCGCCGTCCTTTCTCGGTACTACTAAAGCGGGATTTCTCTCCCCACACAAAAACAGTGGGTACTTGTAGCTCTTTCATGTATTCCGCCAAATCAAAACAGATATCCCCTTTCAAGGAAGAGAGAGCCGCATATTCTGCATTTGGTTTGACTGCTGAAGCTAAATAAGCCGCCACAATTTCATCATCAAGGCGCGACACTTTGGCAAATAGGAACTGTTGGAGGAAGTTACGCACAGCTAATTCATTGGCAGCACCAAGTCCATAAATAATTCGATCTATTCCTGGAATCCTCACTACCTGAGATACCAGCTCTTTCCCATAGTCAGCTCCAAAATCCCCATATCCAGAAGGAGAAACTAAGAATAATCCCTGGAACAATTGCGGTTGTTGAATGGCTAAACGAATAGTCAACCCAGCTGTGAGGGAAGAAGCAACAACCCAAGCTGGTTCCACAGCTATTTCTTCGAGTAGAGTTTGAATTAGGTTGAGGTAGTCTTGGGGTTGATATTCTCTTGCAGGATGGGCGGAATCTCCCCAACCAATTAAATCGGGAGCAATTACTTGATGGGTAGCAGCAAAAGCAGGATAAACTTTCGACCATTCATAAGCAGATGAACCCCCTCCCAAACTGTGGAGAAAGACAAGGGGTGATGATTTGGCTTCTAATGGTGTTTGCCAAAACTCTGCATCTGGGATGGAGTAAACCATCTGTCCTAAAGTTGTGTCTAAAGTACACTGTTTAAAACCAGGGGGTTGGAAAGTTAGCATTTTTAACAGGTTCACTTAAGGCTAAACACTAAAACTGGTAAGGAAACCAACCCAACGTTATCAAAGGCTTGTTGGGTTTCCCTATCGCTCAACCCAACCTACCATTCTTCTTAACTGAACCCTATTGTTAAAACTGGTAAGGAAACCAACCCAATGTCATCAAAGGCTTGTTGGGTTTCCCTATCGCTCAACCCAACCTACCATTCTTCTTAACTGAACCCTATTGTTAAAACTGGTAAGGAAAACAACCCAACGTTATCAAAGGCTTGTTGGGTTTCCCTATCGCTCAACCCAACCTACCATTCTGTTCTGTAGTGGGAGCCGGAAAGCTCCCTTGATATCTGACGCGGGCAAGATGCCCACACTACAATATTTAAACATTTAGGTGCGATCGCTCGAACATAAAAATCAAAACACAACTTTAACTCTTAACACTGACAGGAGAACTCAACACAAGAGGCTCTCAATCATCCGGTGTATTTGAATTGTTAGCTTGTGCTGTGGGAGCAAGAGTTTGGTTATCTCGCATCACTCTAAATGAACTACCAGCCCTTACTTCGTTGAAGGACTGGTTTCTGCATCCAGCCCAGCAAGGAGTGATTTTTGACGCTTCTTTTGACCCAGTTGCTGCATGTTGACCGTATTTTTACGGGTACATGAAGTAGAGCCAGAATCATCCACGTCTACGAGGCTAGTTCCTAACCCCGGCAGGTTGTCTGAATATCCACTTTTGGTTTGCTTTTAGTAACTATCGTGCCATTACAGCTAAAGTGTGCGTATAGTTACTCCTAGTAGTATACCACATAGAATTTGTTGGTTCGCTTACATCCCCACCTTTTAGAAGGATGGGGAATTACGCGAGAAGGTTTAATATTTGGCTTTTTCATAAACCACGTCTTGCTTCCTGAATGCCGAAATAATTGCCCCAACCTTCTCATATTTATTAGGATTTACGCACAGCTGTAACAATAAACTCAAGGTGAAAAAAGGGAAGAGTTAATTTGCCTCACCTAAAAACTGCAAATAACCATTGCTTAGTTCCTTCACAGCCAATTGATAAAACTGCTTACCGTGTTCTGGTGTGGCAAGGCTGGGGTCAGATCCCATTCTCCCATCTGGATAAGATTCTCGAAAGTTGGTTGCACCATAAATTGGATATCCCTTACTTACTTCTGGGGATAGGGGTGCTTGCCTAATAATATCTGGATAAACATACTGTGTCACTGCTACTTCACTAGGAGTAGCATGGGAGCCTTCCTTATCGCCATATAATTCTTTGGCTAATTTGTATACAGAAGAACACATAAACCAATTGGCAACTTGACACTTGACTTTAGATGCGTTCAATATCTGTAAATCTTCCAAATATGTATAGGTTTCGGCAAAAGCAGCCTTGAGAGTCGCAATATTACCCCCATGCCCATTAATAAAGTAGAAATGGTTAAAACCAGCTTTAGTTAAAGAAGTCACATAGTCCCGAATTACCTGAATCATGGTACTAGGGCGCAGACTAATAGTACCCGGAAATCCCATATGATGCAGTGCCATACCCACATTAATTGTGGGGGCAACCATAGCTCTCGTCTCGTCCCCTACTTCATGGGCGATGGCTTCTGCACAAATCGCATCAGTACCAATTAACCCCGTTGGACCATGTTGTTCTGTGGAACCTATAGGAATAATAATACCTTGCGATCGCTGTAAATAAGCTTCCACTTCCTGCCAGGTACTTAAATGCAGTAACATTTTTCAATCCACGTCCTTGTCAATTTAATTGGCGGTTTTAAACTTTATATTAATTTATAAATCTTCATAAGGTAGTTACTGGAGCAATTGATATGATGTCCGTTCTAATAACCATAAATGCAGCACTATTATACCATTTTGAGTATACAGTTAGACAAAAAATAATATCAGCATACTCTCAAAATAGATAGGGTGAAATTATAGTATGTATTCCCTTAGGAAACAGCTACAGCACTCGCGCTTAAAACACTATCCGGTAATATGGCTCGGTGCGGAGTGCTTTTAGCATAACGCACCTTACAAGTACCTTCTAGATGACGGTTTCTGAAGTTTCTATTTGTTTTTTGTGAGTATCAATTTGTTCTTGTGTTTTGCGAACAGTAAGTAATACCAACGCCATAACTTCTGGGACTAGCGCAGCAATTGCAGCAAGTTTTAGTGACCAAGTTTCGGCTGTATTAAATAACCCTGCTGCACCACTCAAATGAGCAGATATGATATCGGTAGTGTCAATGACAATGCACGCTAAAAGAAGTGTTTTTATAGTGCTTTTATTTGCAGCAGCTACAAGCGCGGCAATTACAATGTCTCTAATTGCCCAAGCACGGACAACGTAAGGTGTTTGGACGTTTGAGCTTATATGTATTCCTAGTTGCTCCATTAGCCAATGAGGGTCAGCATAACCAATGGCACTGAGACTAAACCGAATAATACACATCAGTCCGATTAAAAAGGCAACATACCAGATTTGACCTCTCATCTAAAAACCTCCGGGAGTGTGGAAACCGTGTGTAAGCGTGACCACGGAGGAAACACGACACGGCTAATTTATTAGGGTGCGACTCTTTTGCTAAGACAGGAACCAGGATTGGTTTAAGGTCTAAAAGCGTTTCTATACCTACAATTTTATTTTGAACTTGATTGATTAGAATTAAGCGATGTTCCGAAGGAACCGCTGCGCGGTAAGCGAAGCTATGCCGTAGGCTTTACGCAAAAAATGAACGGAAAAACCACGTTTCAGCCCTCCTTTCAACCGATGACACAATATAAGCAAAAGATATGTTGTGGTTTTGGAGATTAGAACGAAAATATTTTTAGAATGATTGAAAACTGTATCTCTCACCACACATAAATCCTAGCCTTTATGTCAAAAGCTAAAGCGTCTCACGAAAAGAGTCGCACCCAATTTATTAGCCGTACCCCTTTCGGGGACAGGTAAGTAGAGGAGTAGTACTTACCCATTTCCCTGTATGCTGGGAGGTGCCTCGCTACTCCGGTTAAGTTAGCTGAGTGCTTCGCACACGCTGCGCGAACGACAATGTTAGAGGTCGGTAACTATCCAAACGACACTGGTTTAACCCATACACCTGTTTAACCGTTTGGTTCTAGAGCAAGGGACTAGCTACGCATCCCTTGGTAGGTCTTTAACTCTTGCCTCTAACGTAGTACTCAAGGTACTTAGTCTGGTCAGCTAGGGCTTAGACGATAGTCGCCTGAAGCCCCGTGTCTAGTGACCGGGGTTGCTGACTTTTACTCCTATGGCAAGGATTTTGTTCAAACTTACCTAAAACATATCACAGGAAATAAATCTGCTCCCCTGGAAAAACTGTTCAATTCTGTATGCAGAAACAGAGCTGAAGCATAAAGCATTGCAGAGATCATATTTCTACTCCAACTCCATTCTGAATATTTAAACGTAATGCCAATGATTAATCAAAGGTATAATGCTTTTTCACATCGCTGCTAATTTCCCAGGTACAAGACATTCCAGCAGGAAAAGTGACTAAATCACCTTTACCCATTTTCACTGGCTGTCCCCCTTCTGGGGTAACAGTCACATCTCCTTCCAGAAAATAGCAAGTTTCTTGAGTGTCATAAGTCCAAGGGAATTTCGAGACTTCCTTTTGCCAAATACCCCATTTACTTACTCCCAAACCTTCGAGGCGCTCTGGAGTGGGTTGACGCTCAATTTTGATTTCCATGTAGTTTTTCGGGTAATAGAGTTTAACAGTAGGATTGGATGTCCTCTCCACATCGATCTACTAAATAACACAACGCCCGAAAACGCAAGCCGACTAATTGCTCGTAAAATGGGTTGAGTTTGCACAATGGGGGAATATGAGCGATTTTACGACCAAATAAAACAATATCTCGCTCTAAAGGACACTGGGCGGGAATTAATTTAGCAATTGCTTGAGCTGATTTACGATTCTGAATTTCAATGGAATCTAACCATTGCCGCAGAGGACCCAAAATGTCAATTTTGGGCAGTTTTAATTGTTGTTGCTTATCCGCGAGATTATCTGGTTTTGTAGGATTTAAAACAGGAGAAAAATTAATTGTTTGATATTGTGTGTTGACCATTTTTTATTTACCCTCGTGGCTATATCCGATTGGCTTTTTTTTGTTTGCAATTTATATTGATGCCAAAATTTAGAGTTAATGTTTGAGAATAAAATTTGAATTAAATCAAAATTATTTTATTTACTCTCTATGTCTCTATATATGACATCAACAATTCTTATTAAAGCCCACTCTATCCCGGTAAAATGTCCGGTGGAATACAAAAATGGAAAAAAATATAAAGACTAGTGGAAGTAAAATTTGATTATTGACAATGAAAATCCTCAAAATAGGCTGCCTACAGCAATAACAGGCGGTTGAGAGTTAACTCAATTCATGAGGGGTAAACCCTCATTTTGTATAGGTTTTACTAGTTACAAATTGAGATGACAGTTGATTTTAGATCGTTAATAATCAAATGAAATGTTAATTTAGTTACATTTATTTACAAATAAAGCAATATGTAATCAATGCTGCAAAAAATGTGGCAAATCGAAATTATCTTGCCATGAATTCATATTTTTTTAATTCAATTTATCGATAGTTTGACATTTATAGGACTTACTGCAATCGTTACGAAAATCAGGTGTTTGGGATTGCTTCCTTGCGTCGCAATGACTGTGCTGACCTTGTCCGTGCGTAAGTCCTGATTTAAATGAAAGATATTTTCATAAGTAATCAAGAAATTGTTCTGGTACGAGTCTCAATTTACCGGACTTTACATGATTTATATCTACCCATAATGCAATTTTTTCTCGTTTCCCTTCTTGAAACGTCAATTTTTCTAGTTGATAGAATTTATAATCGACAAAATCACATTTATAAAGTTGAATAATTTCGTGACCTGGTTGACCATTGTAGGTGAATATATTTTCCAAACACCCCAAATATTGAATATTGCTTAACTCAGCTTGAATTTCTTCTTGGAACTCCCTTTGTAGTGCTGTTAAGCTGGTTTCGCCGAATTCCACACCGCCACCCATCGCACGATAAAAATCCGTTTTTTTGACAGGATCGTAACCTTGGGAAAGGAAAATGCGATCGCCATCTGTAATTAATCCCAAAGCAATGAGGCGGATTCGATCTGATTTATGCATTATTACCGTCTTGAAAATAGGGGTTAGGAGCACCCCCACAAGGGGGGAAGTCACGCATTCACGCATTCAAAAGTATTAAAACCCCCTGACTACGAATGAAAGTTGGGAGTTAGGAGATGGGAGTTACGGGTTAGGGAAGAAGGAATTAAAATTTTCATTCTTGGTTGTGAGATTTTCTCGTGGCAGGCTGTCTCGAAAATAAGATAAAGGGGAAAGGGTAAGACCTATTGTCACGTATGTTGGAGTATGCAGTTGGGATTAACTACGAACTAATTGTCGTAAATAAACGAACGATGGTTATCAGTATCTTCAACAGGCCAATCTGGATTTTCGCCACCAATGTAAACTTCTTCAAGGGCGACGTATTCTGAAGATAGCTGTTGTAGGGCATTGATTAAAATATCAAGAGCGATCGCATCAGATGTTCCCACATCCAACCAACAACGTCCCCAGTTACCCTGGTATTCAAAATCACCCATGTTATGCATGAGTGCTAGCAAGCTATTATCATACCCTTGGGAATCGTAATCCATGTAGCTGATATCTAAGCCGGTTTCCTGAACTTGGAGATTTTCGGCATTAAACGCGCCTAATTTGCCCAAATAGAACCAAGAGTCGAATAGTTCTTCTACATATTGTTTTTCCTGTTGGGAAGGAACAGTGGTGAACTTGAGCCAAATCCACAAATCAAATGGGTTAACTTCACGGAAATGTATTTGCATTCCCTTTGTATATTTAAGGTTTACCGGAGAACAAGTTTATTGTAGGGGAGTGTGGGAAGTGTGGGAAGTGATGGGATGATGAAGTAATAAGTAATAAGTAATAAGTAATGTTGATAGTTGACCGTTGACAGTTGACAGTTGACAGTCTTTAATTCATCACTCCTTCCCTCCTTCACTCCTTCCCTCCTTCCCTCCGGGCGGGGAAACCCCGCCCCTACTCCGAACCCCGAACTCCGAACCCCGAACTCCGAACTCCGAACTCCTTCATTGACTGAGATTTTCTCCGGCTCTACGGCGTTCTCGCTGTACTTGCTTTACCACACCAGGAGGTAGTTGGGATTTTTTGGCTAAAGTTTTATCAAAATTAGCGATCGCTTCTTGCATCAATTTTTTGTTTTTATTTTTATTTGCCTTTTCTCGGAGGATTTGAGCTTTGAGATAATATAACTCTGGGTTATCAGCAGTTTTCTTTAATGCTCGGTTGGCATACTCTAGTGCGCGATCGTACTTTTTCATATCTCGATAAGCCAGAGCAATACCCCTATCTACTAAGTATTGAGGAGCAGCATTTTTTTCTAAACGTTGAATGGCTTGTTCTGGATTAGCAAAAGGTAAATTCACAGCCAGCATCAGATCCATATATCCTTTAACTAAATTCAGCTCTGGATCGTCCTTGGCAACTGCTTCTGCCTTGTCTAAACTATCGTATACTTGTCGTAATCTACCCAATGCTTGGGGTGCGCCCTTAACCGTTCCTTGACGCACTAGTATTAATGCACCCTCTAGAAAATGACCAACAGCTGTATATAAATTCCCCCGTAAGGGATCTTGGGCAATCAATTTCTGTGCCGTTTCCAAGGTTTTGCGGCTGTAAGTGCCTAATGTTGCCCAATCTTTACTTGTGTATGCCAAAGCAGCCTGCATAGCATAAGCTAGAGGCTCATCTGCATCCTCAGATATTGCTTGTTTTAAGTAACGTTGGGCTGCTGGATAGTTACCCTGTTTGAATATGGCTTTAAAAGCTTCTTCTGTCGTATTACCTATTTGACGTGTCCTTTGGCTACGGAACGGGTCAGCTGCCAGGGATGGGTTAATCCCAACACTGAGCCAAATTGCTACCAAACAAGCGATGTTAACCATGCTCGCTAATTTCAGAGACACTAGGGGTTGCAGTAATGAAAACTTTTTAATCATTGTTGACCTCAGAAAAAACACTGTAGAAAATGTTTTTTATAAAACTTATAATGCCAAAAAACATAGAAAAATCAATCAGACTTACCCACTGGTTACGTTGGCGTAGCCTGTCCCGGAGGGACTTGAAGTCAGGTGTTTGGGATTGCTACTCTCCGAGAAGCCCTAGCCTGGGGCAAGCCGCCCTGAAAGGGCTAAGAGGCACAGCAGTGGCTGACCACTGCGCGTCTACGGAGGGTGGCAAGGGCTGTAATTACGTTATCCGTGGGTAATTCCTGATCAAAACTATCATTATTGAATGATAATAAAAAACTTGACTATAGTTAATTTTTCTAAGTTCCACCCTATTGGTATCTATTATTTCACAGGTAATTTTGTCACAATAAAAAAAGTATCTTGCTTGGCGAACAATTAATAGTAGTGGTGGTCACCAGGGGAATTGAATTTTAGCTTGGCGATGTTAACTTAGGTAGGAGCCTAGAATACTTTCGGATTTTTGCGATCGCCCTTGTGTTTACTTAATTAGTAAGTTGCTGACTTTTATCTTAGGTAATATTAACGAATGCTTTATCTTAGAGACTTAATTTATCACCCTACAGCTTGTCCCACACCGATTCTCAAATCCATTAATCTGGAATTGCCAACCCAGCAATTAGGTCTGATTATTGGACCAAGTGGTTCTGGTAAAAGTACTTTATTAGAAATTTTATCTGGACTAGCACAACCTACATCAGGCGCTATCTTCTGGCGAGAGCAGCAGTTAGTACCAGAACAACTACAACAGTTGGCTGGATTGGTATTTCAGTTTCCCGAACGGCACTTTTGTGGTACTAGCATTTTAGAGGAATTGCGTTTAGGACATCCGGAGTTAGGGACAGAACGGGTGAAACAAGCTTTAAGTGAGGTAGGTTTAGAGCATTTGTCTTTGAGTACGCCACCCCATGCTTTAAGTGGGGGTCAGCAACGACGTTTAGCTTTAGCAGTCCAGTTAATTCGTCAACCCCATGTATTACTGTTAGATGAGCCGACAGCGGGTTTAGATTGGTCAATTCGTCAGCAATTGGTGAGTTTATTAGCAAAACTTAAAAAAGATTGGACCCTGTTAGTTGTTACCCATGATGCAGGAGATATGCTAGCGATCGCAGACCAATGTTGGACAATCAAGCAAGGCGAACTCGAATCAGTAGATCCCATGACATTGGGTAAAAAAAACCAAGAACCCCTAACAGTAGCTTGAAGGAGTTCGGAGTTCGGAGTTCGGGGTTCGGAGTAGGGGCGGGGTTTCCCCGCCCGGAGTGAAGGAGTGAAGGAGTGAAGGAGTGAAGGAGTGAAGGAGTGAAGGAGTGAAGGAGTGAAGGAGTGAAGGATTGAAGGAGTGAGGAATTAAAGACTGTCAACCGTCAACCGTCAACCGTCAACTGTCAACTATCAACCATCAACCACCAACCACCAACCACCAACCACCAACTAACAACTAACAACTGTCAACTGTCAACTGTCAACTATCAACTATCACACTCCCTGGTAGTGTCAATATGTTGCAAGCCTCATCTCGTGACACCCTAGGGACTGTAGACTGACAACTAGAGAAGTTTTTCCATTTCATGAGATTATGTCAACTACTTCTACCCTCTCCCTGCGCGAACAACAAAATCCTCTAATTCGTCAACTGGCTGATTGTATTGAAGCAGCTTGGCATAAGTATCTCGACTTATCACTATATGATTTGCCCGCAGAATTGGGATACGTTGAAGGGAAGTTAGAAGGAGAGAAACTGACTATTGAAAATCGCTGCTATCAAACACCCCAGTTTCGCAAAATTCACTTGGAATTGGCAAAGGTAGGACCAGTACTGGATATTTTGCATTGCGTTATGTTTCCCCGTCCGGAATATGACTTACCAATGTTTGGCTGCGATTTAGTTGGTGGTAGGGGTCAAATGAGTGCGGCGATTGTTGACCTTTCTCCGGTTAATACTGGATATTTACCCTCATCTTATATCAACTCCCTATCTGCTCTCCAACCCCTCGAATTCTCCCAACCCCGCGCATTACCGGAGTGGGGGGATATTTTTTCGGAGTATTGTACTTTTGTCCGTCCCAGTACTCCAGAGGAAGAAAATTTCTTTCTGCAACGAGTGCAGGAATTTTTAGAAATTCATTGTAGTTTAGCGATCGCTTCTCAACCTGTGTCACCAGAACAAATGCAACAGATTCTTGCAGGACAGCGCAACTACTGCACTAAACAACAAAAAAATGATAAAACTCGTCGCGTACTAGAAAAGGCTTTTGGTACAGATTGGGCAGAACATTATATGAATACTGTTCTATTTGATTTACCCCAAGAAGTATCTCGATAAGCAAGCTGAATTTACACCCAAATCAATGAAGGTGGGTTAAGTATTTACTCATGCTCACCTGAAATTGATTGTGTGGGTTTCTTGATTTATAGCACTACGTGCTAGGGAACTCTTAACAGGGAACTCTTAACAGCAGGCTGTCAAAAGGTTTCAGGATTTAGAAATGTCCG
>JASJDS010000281.1 GCA_030065055.1 Calothrix sp. MO_192.B10 | reverse complement strand
CTTCAATATAAGCAAGGGCAGCATGAATTTGAGCATCCGTAAGATTGAACGCATCACGAATAAACTTGGGTGGGTACTGAGCTTTGAGATAATCCATCACGTCATACAAGGTGATGCGAGTTCCGGCAATGGTCAATCCACGCTCAGTGCGAATAATGGAAACTTGCCCATTTGATGTTGGAGTCATATCTGTACCCCCTTGGAATCTAGTTTGATTTTACCTCAAAGGCAAGTAACCATTCCCAGCTCGTGCATAGACAGGGCTTTATCCCCCGCCCCGAGCTACTCGTAAATAGGTACGTACTCACTCGGTTTGCGGAATTTCAGGCGTGGTTACGATTCTAGAGGGTGTAGACTCACCCCCACGCCCCATGACTCGATTTTCGTAGATACTCGCAATCTTACTTGGCTACGTGCCCTTAAAGCCTTGAGGACGAGTCAATCCCCTGCGTTGGGTCATTCGCCATGAAAAAATTATATCATTCCAGTTAGTTACATTGATTGTAATTGTCATTAGTTTTCTCCCTTGTGCCAAGAGACGAAAGCAGTCGTCCAACATAGTGAGATAACGGTTTCTCTGCTCACTTCCCCATGTTTTTTGGGTGTAGCGACCAATTGATAGCAAGTCCTGCTTGGCTAATTTAGTAAGGCGAAATGCTGACATGAGCTATTCACGATCAAGTTCTGCAAGTAATCCAGAGAGCGAATAGTCAGAAAATCCGCTATTCTCTCCTTCTGCTAAAGCTCGTTGCAAAGCGAGAAGCTTGATTTCCCGCTCTTCTAACAAGCGTAGCCCTGCCCGAATTGCTTCACTAGCACTATTGAAACGCCCGCTTTCGATCTGACTGGCGATAAATGCTTCAAAATGCTCACCCAAGGTAACACTTGTATTTTTTTTTTGCATACAATTTCCTCCTGTCTAATACCAATATATAATATATTTTGGTATTATTATTCCAGCTTTATTATACGGTAGTGGAAAAGCTGTTAGGAGTCCTCTGGATTGTTAGACATTCTGCTGAAATTTCAATCTCTCAACTTCCAACGTTAACCTTTCATTTTCCATCCGTAATGCTAATATTTCATTTTTCTGTAATTCAATCAACGACTTTTGACTAATCACCTCACCAAAGGCTTTTTTCCGGTTTTCAATCCCAAACCAACGCTGGTATGTTTTCGTATGTTCGTCAACAGTATGACCTAGGTTATCTGCTGCTGCTTTGATGGGTATTCCTTGGAGATGGGAACGAATTGCACAAGCATGACGTAAGTCGTAGGGTTTAAATTCAATTCCAACTTTTCTAAACCATCTGGATATATCTCTCCGCATCCAGTTAATACTTTGTACGGATGTAATTTTGGCAAGTTTTCTCTCTAATATTTTTAATGGTTGGGGATTTTTTAAATCGAATAATTCTATCCATTCGGGAACAAAGGGAATGACTTCTCGATGTCCGGTTTTGGTATCTCGATTCACTTTCCAAGTATTATCTATATTTTGTGTGGATATCCACCAATTAATATCTGGTTTAACGAATAATTCTCGCGGTCTTAAGCCAAAAGTTGCCAACATTCCATATACCCAACGCCACATTTCCCAAGTGTCGGTGGCATCACAAATATTGGTATTTTTGCGGTTAAGAGCAAATGTTTCAAATAGCGCGAAAGAACTAATAATTGTTTCATCATCAGGAATTTCTCTATAATTGGGAGTAACGCGATCGCGGCTTACATCCAGGGTAAATCCTAAGTTAAAAGCTTTAATAAAAACGGAACATACAGCAATGAGTTCATTTTTTTTATTTCCTTGGGATGCATTGATTACTTCCTCAAAATTATCTTTAGTTGCCAAAAAATCCAGGGTAAAATTCCTTTTAATTACTGATATATAATTAGCGAAAGTATTTTCACTAGTGATTGTCTTTTGACGACTTTGATAATAATAGTCTTCAAATTTATCTAGTAATTGTCCAATAGTTTTGACTTGTTTGTTCTCTCTATTTTTATCTCTAACTCTTGTTCCTAAATATTTTTCATTCCATGCAAAAGTATGACGGGCAATTAATTTACCTAACTCGTAACTTTCTTCAATAGCAGTTTTCAATCCTTCTAAATTTGCTGGTATACTCAAAGATAAATCGTATTGTTTTTTACTTTTTCCTTGAGGGTTACTACAATCGTCAGGTTTCAATGGTAAAGTTGCTCGTAGCTGTAGAGAATTACCAGTTTGTTTGATACGAACTCTCACCCTATCTCTTTTTAAATTACTATTTGCTTGGGCTAACTTTTGCTCAAAAACCTCTTGATAATGTAACTCTGTGGCTTTAATTTTTGCCATTGTTCCCCTATAGCTACCATCTGTGGTGTTATACGGCTCAAAATCCGCAAATATATCGACGAACGGGTCAGTTGAATGTTGGTGTGGAGATTCATTTGCATATTTCTGTGTAGATGCTTGTGTAGATGTTTGATACTTGCAATTGTCCTGGTGTTGATTCTGCCCGCTCATTCCCTAAATCTTCTCTTATTTATAAGCTGTGATGGCAAAAATAAAATGTTCATGAATACCATTTCAGCCATAAAAAACGTTATTCAAGAACTTTAATCAGCATACCACTAGTTGCCATAGCAGTTATATGGTGCCAGGTGGGGTGATGTGCGCCCCAACTTTGACCGATATCACCCGCGCTTGGTCAATTTTGGAGTATTTCCGCACCAACTGGTTAGAGCCAGTGTGGTTGGGCTGTTCCTTAGAACGCTATGAAGAAATCAAAACCTATGATGACTTTATGACATGGTTGGATGAAAGTCCTAGTCATCGGGATTCTGATTTGGGTTTCTACTGGCGCATGGGTTTCGATATTGGTTTAGATAAATATGGAGCCGGTATTGGCAAATATATGACTTGGGGATATTTACCCCACGAAGATAAATACCAGCATCCCACCATTGAGGGAAGAAACGCAGCTGTAATTATGAAGAGTGGAGTCTATGACAGTTCCACCAACACCCACACCTTAATGGATCATACCTTTGCTCGGGAAAACACCACCCATTCCTGGTATGATGAGGGTACAGCAGATGTTCATCCCTTCGATCGCACTACTAAACCTACCCAGAATAATACCAAAGATTTCGATAATGCCTATTCTTGGTCAACAGCAGTACGTCACAGTGATTATGGACGCTTAGAAGTAGGAGCCTTAGCCCGTCAATTAGTAGCAGGGGGTACACATGGCGAATCTTGGCAGCACTATGATGGGTTTATCCTTGATGCCTTCAAACAGTTGGGTGGTGCTAGTACCCACCTACGCCAACTAGCCAGGGTTCACGAAATCGTCAAATTGTACCGCCAAGCAGAACGTTGTTTGCGGGAATTTAAACTCAATGACCCTTGGTACATCCAACCCCAGGAGAAAGATGGCAAGGGCTGGGGTGCAACAGCCGCCGCCCGTGGTTCCCTTTGTCATTGGGTAGAAATTGAGGGAGGCAAAATTAAGAATTACCAAGTCATTGCCCCTACCACTTGGAATGTAGGGCCCCGTGATGCCCAAGGAAAACTTGGTCCCATTGAAGAAGCGTTAATTGGTACACCCATTCAGGATGTTAACGATCCTGTTGAGGTTGGACATGTCGCCCGTTCCTTCGATTCCTGCTTGGTTTGTACTGTTCATGCCCATGATGCCAAAACTGGTGAAGAACTGGCACGTTTTCGTACTGCTTAGTTGACGGTTGTTAGTTATATAGCTATAGCCAGCCAAGTTAGGACGTTTTTCAGTTGACAGTTGACAGTTGACAGTTGACAGTCCTTGAGTCGAACAATACTGTCCTAACCAATATGTCCATTGCTATAATATCAAGAAGAAGAATTCACCCCTGAAGCAGCAATGGTTTCCATGCGTTGCAAGTCTCTGTGTACCTGATTCCATAAAGTTCGATTCTGAGGATCTGTCTTCAGGGCTTTTTGCAGATAAATCCGAGCTTTTAAAATTTGTTTTTGCGCCATGAGCGATCGCCCCCTCAACTGATAAGATATAGCTAGCCATTGTCGCACTTCCGTATCATTAGACAAGCGTTGTACTAAAGCCTCTGCCAAGGATATCGCCTGGGGAAATTGTCTGGCTTGCAAAAATCGCTGTAACTGTTCGTAAGTTTTCCATTTCAGCCGATGTTCCATTTCTGAAAGATGGGACGGTTTCTGTTTAACAGGCTTGACTACCTCTGGTTGCTTAAATTTTATTTCCTCACCTGCAAATGGTGGTTGATTAGATTTTGGCGTTACCTCCGGGGGAGGTATAACCTGTAATAGTAATTTATAAGCCTCTGTCAAGGCGATAAACTTGTCTTTTGCTTGTTGATCGTTTGGGTTAATATCGGGATGATATTGCTGTGCTAGTCTTCTATAAGACGCTTTGATATCAATAAATGAAGCTCCCGCCCTCAAACCTAATAAACGGTAGCAATCTCCAAAATCCATCTTTAGCTATCAGTCATTGAATATTAAACAATAACTTACTTGAGGGTAAGTAAGCAAAGCATAACACTAGTTAACGAAATTTGACTCCGTTTTACTTCGTATTATGTAGTTGACTGTCGTGAATATCTCCAGTCTGAGTTACTAATAATAAAGACTGAAATGTAGATTTAAAGTTCACGCCTAACAGTTTTGTCAATTAACAAATTTCAAGTGTGAGTAGAGTTAGTTAACAGTCAACAGTTAATTGTTAACTGTTAACTAAAAATTAAGGGCGCTCCTCAATTACCTTGTCAATCAAGCCATATTCTAGGGCTTCTTGAGCAGACATGAAAAAGTCACGATCCATGTCTTTTTCAATCTTTTCTAGAGTTTGTCCTGTATTCTGGGCACAAATACTATTGAGTTCTTGACGAATTCGCAGAATTCCCCTGGCTTCAATTTGAATATCCGTCGCTTGTCCCCTGGTTCCCCCAGAAGGTTGGTGAATCATGATTCGGGAATGGGGTAATGCTAAACGTTTGCCCTTAGTTCCCCCTGCTAACAGAAACGAACCCATAGAAGCAGCTAAACCTAGACAAATAGTTACCACATCAGATTTGATGTGTTGCATGGTATCGTAAATCGCCAAACCTGATGTGACCATACCACCAGGTGAATTAATGTATAGGAAAATGTCTTTACCTGGGTCTTCCGAATCCAGGTATAACATAATGGCAATAATTTCGTTAGCATTTTGATCGTTTACATCTTCCCCAAGAAAAATGATGCGATCGCGTGCAAGACGAGTATAAATGTTAACCCATTGTGTAAACTGTTCCCCTGGTAATCTGTAAGGAACACTAGGATAGCCTATAGGCATTCTTTTTGACTCCGTTTGTAATTGGTTAGAGGTAGGAAAGTTATGAGTTATAAGTTAGGAGTCAGGAGTTGTATTTTTACTTCCTCACTCTTAGATTTAACCCCACGGGAACCCTTCTGAGGTATGCTCTATAACTTAATCTAAAGAATTCCGGCAGATACTATGGATTGGTCAAGTTCAGCCTTGCTGTTAAAAACTCGATCTATTAAGCCATACTCCACAGCTTGTTGGGGTGTCATATAGAACATACGATCCATATCTTTATGGATTTTTTCCTTAGTTTGTTCTGTACAGCGAGATAGGATATCAATCATTGCCTGTTTATTGACAAATACTTCATTTGCCATAATTTTGATATCAGTTGCTTGTCCTCTAGAGCTGCTAATGGGCTGGCGAAGAACAATAGAAGCATGGGGTAAAGCTGCGCGACAACCTTTAGTTCCTGCACCTAATAACATTGCTGCCATCCCCATTGCTTGCCCAATACAAATGGTGTGAATGGGAGGCTTGATGTATCTCATTGTGTCATAGATGGCAAAGGCTTCAGTTTCAAAGGCAATGGGTTGATCTCCAAAGCTGGTACCGATAGAGTTAATGTAAATTTTAATAGGTTTGTCTGGATCGTCAGATTGCAAATAAAGTAATTCAGCAATTATGAGCTTTGTCACTTCTGGCACCAGTGGTGCTCCAAGATAGACAATTCTCTCCTTTAATAACAAGGATGGTAAATCTGGGGGTGGTGTGCGGTAAAAGTTATCGCCTTGGTAGGGGGCTTGCACAGCCTTGATGGGGGAGATATCCATAGCAACTGTTGCCTGAAA
>JASJDS010000086.1 GCA_030065055.1 Calothrix sp. MO_192.B10 | reverse complement strand
CCGCTAAGTATGATGTATTTCGCAATCTGAAAAAGTGTTTCACGTTGTGCAGCACGTCTTTAGACTGCGGAACAACATCAGCTTAGAATCCCCCGCGCTTTAAGCCGGGGTGAGTAGTCAATCAATCCAACCCATTTATTAATAACTCAGGCATCTCCAGTTGGTCGGGGTTGCGGTTGTCTTCGTAAATCTGCAACCTGTTCAATTTAGCATGGCGACTACTCCCTTCCCGGCAGAAGATTACCCATAACGTAGGTTGGGTTGTAGCTTGCTTCCACGAAGTGGTACGAAGTGTAGACGCAACAGCGGCTTCTCGGAGAGTAACCCAATGATATGCTGGGTTTCGTTCCTCAACCCAGCCTACAATTTTTCGGTAATTTAATAGCACCGAAGGGAGTAAGTTTCTGTGCCTTCCCCACATTACCATCAGTCTTTCCCAACACAGGGGAGGGTTCAGAGTTCAAGTCAAGGTGCTGGCAGAACGGTTATGTTCATTTGGATGGTATTTGCGTTGTTAACACAGCTGCGAAAAACTGATCCAAAATAAGAAAAGGGGACATCAATCACCAGATTCTCAGGTTCTAAGAGATTATGGATGTTCCCCAGAGGATAACTTTTTTTCAGATTTCCTTAATCGCGACCATTAATGGCTATGAGCAACCTGAGAATGAAGACAAATAGGTTGATATAAGTCAAGTACATTGATAAAGCTGCCGGTAAATATTGGTCATCCCTATAGCTACGGGGCAGTATGTAAAAATCAACGACGGATGCACCTACGAATAGGAAGACACCCAAACCAGAAATGGCAATTTCTAGCCAATTTGGGGTGTAAACACCAAATAAGGTAAACAAAAACTGTGTCACGCAGACCACCAGTAAGGCAATAATGCCAAGATTGATGGTTTTGGTTAAAGCCATGCCATCAGTCTCAGAGAGATTACTACCTATTTGACGAGCTGCGATAAAAGTCACACCGCAACCTAGGGCGGCTAAACCAATACCTTGAATACCTACTCCTTGAGTTCTCAAGGCAATAAATACTAAGCCACTGAGGGTGTATCCCGATAGCAAGCTATAGGTTGCCAGTATGGGTAGGGCAATGTTGTTTTGTCCTTTTTCGGTGACATTTCTGGCGACAAAGAACAAAATTAGCTCTAAGACCAATGCCCCAATGAAAGTGGGGAAGAAAATTTCCGGTTTAGTAGTGATTACGCCCAAACCACCGTAAGTACCCACAGCGGTTAGGAGCAATCCCCCACCCACAAAAGGTAGAGCCTTAGCAATGACATTGGGACCCACTAAGACTTGGTTTTGAGCCTGACGCATAGCGTCGCGGAAGTTACTAGTATTAGCCATAGTTGACAGCGAATTTTGATGGAAAAAATAGCCGATCGATTTTATTTTTACGCAAATGCTTACTAAATTGCCAGGTAAAAACTTGATAATTTCCTGCGATCAGTAATTTTATCTGCCTTTAACGAATTTTTTATATGGCCCTCAGCATACCCAAAACCCATACCCACACAGATAGGGTCACAGGTACATACGTATAAATACTAGTGTGTGGAGTCCGACCCCTCATAAGTTCAGTAGAACGACGAATGGTGTCTTAAGGCGTTCCTAAGGAAAATAATTACAGCTTGGATTTAAATTTAGACGATTGTTTGCTTTTTCTTTTTTTAGAACAAGACTTATTTTAAAGGATATCTTATGACAGCAAGTCAGTCCTCTGTGCGGTCTGATAGTATGGAACTTCTGCTGTACTATCATCAAAATCCCTCAGTTGAACTTCGGAACAAACTTGTACGATTACATACTGGTCTAGTAAGGAAGATGGCACATAAGTTTAGCCATCAATGTAATGAACCTTACGAAGATTTAGAGCAAATTGGTTACTTTGGTTTAATCAGAGCTATTGAGCGTTTTGATCCCAGCCAAGGATACGCTTTTAGTTCTTTTGCTGTGCCCTATATCCGGGGTGAGATGCTCCACTTTTTACGCGATCGCAGTACTTTATTAAAGATACCCCGTCGCTGGCAGGAACTCTACAATGAAGGACAAAAAGTTCGCAAGCAATTAGCAGAATTATTAGGTCGTCCTCCTAAGGATAATGAAATTGCTGCGGAACTCAATGTATCTCTGCAAGAATGGCAAGAGACTAAGTTAGCTGTACAAAACCGGATGCCATTAAGTTTAGATGCCACGGTTGTTCACTATGTTGACTGTCAAATTACCTTGGGTGAAGCTTTAACCTGTCCTCGGACTGCGGCACAACAACAGCAGGAAGAAGAACGGCAACAGCTGCAAGGTGCAATTAGTTTATTGGAAGAAAAGCCCCGCATGGCGGTGGAAATGGTATTTCTCAAGGAACTATCCCGTAAGGATGCTGCCAAAAAGATTGGTACTAGTCCCATGACTGTTACCCGGTATCTGCAAAAGGGCGTTCAAGATTTGATGTGTATGTTACAACCACAAGCTATTGCTAGTGGTTCTTAGTCAGCCGTCACCCATTAGGGTTGATGCTGATTAAGTAACCGTGAATTACAGATAACAAAGAGTTTATATTAAGATTTTAAATCTGCGATCGCTCCTCTAGTCATAGCAGCAATAGCTTTATCGGTAGCTTTAGGCAAATGATAATACTTGCCACCGGCAGTTTTTGCTAACTCCTTGGCAAATCCAGTAGAAACAAATTTACTTTCGGTATCAATTACCAACAACTGTATACCTAAAGCTCGAATTCTGGCAGCAATTTCTAATAACTCCCCTTTTATATCAGGTTTTTCTCCTGGTTCTTGAGGTTCTCCCAAGGAACGGGTTAAAGGAATATTACCTCGTCCATCAGTAATTGCCACAATGGCGATTTGCCCAATATCTCCACTCATTTGGGCATTCAAACCAACCCGCACTGCTTGGGTTAAACCATGGGCTAGGGGGGAACCACCACCACAGGGCAATCTTTCGAGGCGTTGCTTGGCTAAGGCTATAGAACGGGTGGGTGGTAATAAAACTTCTGCTGACTCTCCCCGGAAGGGAATCAAGGCAACTTGATCCCGGCTTTGGTAAGCTTCTGTTAATAACTGCATCACCGCGCCTTTGGCTGATTGCATCCGGTTAAGTGCCATGGAACCAGAGGCATCTACCACAAATATTACCAATGCTCCGGCTTTGCGTGCCAAGCGTTTGCAGCGCATATCTCCCTGTTCAACAATCACTTTTTTGCCGGGATGTCTTTGTCTGCGGGCTTTTTGATAGGGTGCGGCGGCTCTCAGGGTGGCATCAACGGCAATACGTTTGACTTTCCCTTTGGGTAACATGGGTTTGATGTAGCGTCCCCTGTCATCGGAGAAAATGACACTACGACTACCAGATTTACCTTGACGTTGGGACATCTGGGCAAAATATAACACACTGGGATCAAGAACTACCCCTTCTGGATCGAAGATAAATTCTTCGGGAATGCTGGGTGGTTCTTGTTCCTGTTGTTCTTCTTGCTCTGGTTGCTCCTCTTGTTCTTGTTCCGGTTCGGAATTATCTTCTGGTTCCTCTTGGTTTTGTGGTGGGGGAGGAGGTGGTGGTGGCTCCTCTGGGGGTGGTGTCTGGACGATGGTAGAGCGGGGGACAATTACCAGTTCTACAGCTCGGCGTAAATCATCGGCATTAACTTGGGAGCGTCCATCTAAGGCGGCGGATGCTTTGGCGACACGGGTAGCAAATAGCTCTGCCCTATGTCCTTGTACTCCTCCCCGAATTGCCTCTTCTACCAGATAAATAATTTGTTCGTGACTAATTTTTACTTCCTTAAGCCATTCCCGTGCCAAAATAATTTGGGTTTTAATGGCATCAATTTCTTCGTCATATTGCTGGAGAAATTCTTGGGGGGAACGGGAGTAGGATATTGCCTGCTCTACCGCTTGTACCCTATCATCTAATCCTAATATCCCATCAGCAGAAAGAGCGATCGCAATTCGATCAAGTAAATGTTCCCGTAAGGTTCCTTCTTCTGGGTTATAAGTGGCAATAAATAGGGGTTTACAGGTATGTTGAAAGCTAATGCCTTCCCTCTCAATTTGGTTCCGTCCTTCGGATAATACGGTTAATAACTGGTTGCTGATTTGGTCGTCTAATAGGTTAATTTCATCCACATAGAGAACTCCCCGGTTTGCTGCGGCGAGCAATCCTGGTTGAAATACCGTATCCCCTTGCTTGACAGACTTTTCCACATCCACAGAACCTAAAAGCCTATCTTCTGTCACCCCTAGGGGAATTTGCACGAAGGGAGCGGGAATGACTTCCGTGTGTACATCTGCCGTGGAGTTACATCTGGCCAACAATTCATCATCCCATTCCTCTGGGTGGTGGGGATCGCAATTACTTAGAGAACCAGGGACAACTTCAATGGGGGGAATTAAAGCATGAATAGCCCTCGCCATTACTGATTTTGCCGTACCTCGACGACCTGCGATCGCAACTCCTCCCAATTCCGGATCAACTGCTGCTAGTAGGAGGGCTAATTTAATTGCTTCTTGACCAACTACGGCAGTTAGGGGAAAGGCTGTAACATTAGGAGTTAGAGTAGAGGCAGGCATATTTGAAAATAAACATTTAGTCTAGGTCTTTAGCATACCAAAACCTGACCAATTAAGGATACTATTGTTGGTTGTTAGTTGTTGGTTGTTGGTTGTTAGTTGACAGTCTTTAATTCATCACTCCTTCCCTCCCTCACTCCCCAAACTCCCCTCTTTCTCTTAATTGATGAATTGATGCTCTAGGAATAACTTTTGATGTGCGACATTGATTCAGAAGTCGGGGATATTTTGGCTTTTAGACATAATATAGTTGAATACTAACTTGAAAATGGTTGTTAGTTGTTAGTTGTTAGTTGATAGTTGATAGTTGACAGCTTAGGTGTGGGAGCCGCACTCAAGATATTTTCATCCTTGGTTATGGGATTTTACCGTGGGGGGCTAACTAGAAAATAGTTAGGAGGCGCGGAATTTGTAGGGGCGCATTGCGTGCGCCCTTGAGGAGTTCGGAGTTAAGAGTGGAGAAGAATTATTTATGGTGCTTCGCGCCAAGCTCCGCTAATATATCCTTGATCTGAGTATAATTACTCGTGTCGGTCTAGCTTGGTTCTGCAAAGCAGTAACCTATTGACTCATAATATTGTTTGTAAGATAAAATCAAAAATTCTCACCATGCCTTTGATTAAAGTTCAAACATCTGTACCTACCCCAGCAAAGTCTGAAGTTGAGGCAATGCTCAAAAGCCTATCAGCTAAGTTAGCAAAACATACTGGTAAACCAGAATCCTATGTAATGACCGCATTTGAATCTGAAGTACCCATGACTTTTGCTGGTAATACCGATCCAGTTTGCTACTTGGAAATCAAAAGTGTGGGGACGATGAAGTCCGAACAAACTCAATCCATGAGTCAGGATTTTTGTCAAGAAATTAACCAAGCTTTAGGCGTACCTCAAAATAGGATTTACATTGAATTCGCCGATGCCAGAGGCGCTATGTGGGGCTGGAATGGCACAACTTTTGGTTAGTTAAGGGTTGACAGTTGACAGTTGACAGTTGACAGTCTTTAATCCTTCACTCCCTCACTCCCTCACTCCCTCACTCCGGGCGGGGAAACCCCGCCCCTACTCCCTCACTCCTCCCAACTATGTCTGTCACAACCACAATTCCCCTTCCTCCCCTACTGGGTGCAAGTTTAGAAGAATTAAAAACTTGGGTACAAGAACAGGGACAACCTGCTTACCGAGGCACACAGCTACACGATTGGATGTATCATAAAGGAGTGCGATCGCTCGCTGATATTTCCGTATTTTCCAAACAATGGCGATCGCAAATAGCAGAAATTCCCATCGGACGCTCTACTCTACATCACCGTTCTGTTGCTCCTGATGGCACGGTTAAGTATTTATTACGATTGACAGACGGGCAAATTATTGAAACCGTAGGCATTCCTAGTTTTAAATGGGGCAGAAAAAGAGAAAATTCCCACTCCTTAGATAGACTAACCGTATGCGTATCTACCCAGGTTGGCTGTCCTATGGCTTGTGATTTCTGTGCCACGGGTAAGGGAGGATATCAGCGCAATTTACAACGTCATGAAATAGTCGATCAGGTTTTAACTGTCCAAGAAGATTTTCAGCAACGGGTGAGTAATATTGTTTTTATGGGCATGGGAGAACCTTTACTGAATACGGATAATGTGTTAGGAGCAATTCGATGCCTAAATCAAGATGTGGGTATTGGACAGCGCAACCTCACCCTCTCCACCGTAGGTATTCCTGGACGCATTCGCCAATTAGCCCAGCACCATCTCCAAATTACCCTAGCGGTTAGTCTCCACGCACCTAATCAAGCTCTCCGGGAAGAACTGATTCCCAGTGCCCATCATTATCAAATTACCGATTTGCTAGCTGAGTGTCGGGAGTATGTGGAAATTACTGGTAGGCGAGTATCTTTTGAGTACATACTTTTAGCAGGATTTAATGATTTACCCGAACACGCTGCCGAGTTAGCCCAATGCCTGCGGGGATTTCAAAGCCATGTGAATTTGATTCCCTATAACCCCATTTCCGAAGTCGATTATCAGCGTCCTAGTAGGGAGCGTATCCAAGCCTTTGAGCAAGTCCTCAAACAACATCATATCGCTGTGAGTGTACGTTATTCCCGTGGCTTAGAAGCAGATGCAGCCTGTGGACAGTTGCGAGCCAGTCAGAAGTAATATTTGTAAAAGTTTCCTTCAAAGCCGTACTCAGTTTTCTCATAAAACTCTTACCAAACCCTCAGTTACCAATCACTAGTCCCTCAGAGTTGTATTCGATATTAGTAATCAAGCAAAGGGACACAACAAATTGAGGTAACACACAATGAAACTTAACAAATTAGCTGGTTTAGGAATCGCGTCTGTTGTCATGTTTGGTAGCGTTGGTTCAATGGTAATTAACACACCTGCTGCATTTGCCCAGCATTCAACAACCCATGCACAAGCTACCTCTAAATCCCTACTAGCCTCTGGTAGCTTTGTGACTACGGAACAAGACCATCCCACGAAAGGTATAGCTAAGATTGTTAACATCAATGGTAAACGGTATCTGGAGTTTAACCGAGCTTTTACTACTGCTAATGGTCCCAAGGTTAAAGTTGTTCTGCATCGTAGAGATACTGTACCCGTGAAGCTGCGAGCTAGGGATTATATTACCTTATCTGCTTTAAAAAGCTTCAATGGTGCCCAACGTTATGCAATTCCTGACAACTTAAACCTGAATAATTATAAATCCGTTGCAATTTGGTGTCAGCGATTTAATGTTACCTTTGGTTATGCCAAGCTAAACAAAGCTTAAGTCTTGGAATTAGGAAGTTACACATATCTTTGCTGTTCTTCCATACCAACTGTCCACACTTTACTTCATTTTTCCGAAATGTACCCCATAGGTGGTGTATTCATTATCAGATTGCGTTTTTAAGCTTATAAATAACTTTATAAATAGCCAGGGGATATAACCTATAACCCACTAAGTCCGGTCAAAATTGACTGGGCTTTTGGCATAGGAAAGTAGCTGTATAATCTCAAGTAAAAAGCAATATATAGCACTAAGTGCTAGGGAACAGGGAATAGGGAACAGGGAACAGTAAGCTATCAAAAGGTTTCCGGATTTAGAAATGTCCTAACCTAAATGCGATTCTTTTTTCAAATTAGCCTCCCACAAGAAAATCTCGCAACCAAACATGAAAATAATTCCCTCACTCCTTCCCTCCTTCACTCCTTCCCTCCTTCACTCCTTCCCTCCTTCACTCCTTCACTCCTTCTCCATAGTCAGAACAATCTTACCTATCATCGAACCATTTTCTAGTAACTGATGAGCAACGGCTGCTTGTTCTAAGGGGAATTGATGGCTAACATGAATTTTTAACTTACCCTCATCAATATATGCCGCACATTCTTTGAGAATTTCTCCGTGGTGTTGTTGCGCCTTCACCAAGCCTTGTAACATGGGAGTTAACATCAATTCTAAACCAATGCGAAGATTGCGAGACCTAGCAGTTTTCCACACCGTATCTTTAGATGGTTCTAAAATCGTCACAATATCGCCATAAATCCTGACAGCTGGGAAAGTTTGAGCAAAAGTATCCCTACCCACAGTATCAAAAGCTAAATCTACCCCTTCCCCATCAGTCCAATTTAATACCTCTTGCACAAAGTCCCTTTGCCGATACAAAATCGGATAATCAGCACCCAACTGTCTGACAAAATCAGCCTTATCCTGGGAACTCACCGTCGTGCAGACATCCCCACCCTTAATTTTAGCCAATTGAATCGCCACATGACCCACACCACCAGCACCACCATGAACTAATACTTTCTCACCCGGTTCCAGTCGCCCCCTTTCATATAAAGCTTCCCAGGCGGTAATCAATACTAAAGGTGCAGCCCCAGCCTCTACAAAGGAAATTGAACTGGGTTTCCGTGCCACAAATCGGCGATCGACAGTGGTATATTCAGCATAGTTGCCTTGGTGTGCCCCTAAACCACCATGACAAAAATAAACCTCATCCCCTACACTGAAATCCCCTACTCCAGTACCTACAGCTTCCACAATCCCTGCACCATCACATCCTAAAATTGCTGGCATTTGTTCTGGGTAAAAAGTACCTCGTTGACGGAGTTTAGTATCAATTGGGTTAATTCCTGCTGCTATCAGCTTTACCAATAGTTCTGTGTCCCCTAATACAGATGGTTTGGGTACTTCCTGAATTCTTAGCACTTCTGGAGTCCCTGGTGCTGTCATTACCACTGCTTTCATCATTTCCTCAGTTGCATTCAAACTACGCATCTGCTTTGTAAATTTACCGCAAAAGGGGGAGTGAAGGAGTGTAGACGCGAAGCGGCTTCTCGAAGAGTAGGAGGGAAGGAGGGAAGGAGTGTAGACACGAAGTGGCTTCTCGTAGACACGCAGTGGCTTCTCGAAGAGTAGAGTAGGAGTGAAGGAGTATGGGGAGACAAGGGGACAAATTTTCTAGGACTTACCCAACTGGCATATTTTTTCTGTAGGGGAGGCAAAATGCGGTGTAGATTTTCTGCCCGCATTATTGCCGTTGTGTGACACTGCAAAAATATTTGAACGTAGCAATGAGACTTGTAGCGTCACGCACCAAGCACCGATTGTGACGCGCAGCTTTAGTCCTGTTTTTCTTTATTACTTATTACTTATTACTTCATCATCCCATCACCCCATCCATAACTAAAAATGAAAATGATTCTACCTCCTAATACCTAACCCTTATTTTTAGGTTTAAATATCTTACTAATATTGTGACTGCCTAAAATCAATCACAGTGATTGATTGCACAAGTATTACTGATGCAAGCAAAAGCATAAAAAAGCACAAGAAAGTAAAACTACTTCTATTCTTTGCAATTTCATAGTGAAAACTTAAAATTAACTTTAAATTTTTCTTATAGAATAATTTTTATAGCACTGATTCCTCCGCAATATTTACTAAATACAAATTCATGGATTTTTTATCTATTCAACCATTACTTAAAAATCTCAGAAACCCTAATGAAGAAATTCGAGAAGAAGCGACGAAAAAATTATGGCGTATTTGGTTCCAGCAAAAAGGCATTTATGGTTTGGAAATGATCGAACGCAGCCAAAAGTTAATAGATGCAGGGAAAATTAATCAAGCAAAAACTTTACTTAATCAACTGATAAAAGAGCAACCCGATTTTGCCGAAGCCTGGAATCGCCGTGCTTTCCTTTATTACAGTATTGGTGATTATCAAAAATCTTTGGCAGACTGCAAGAAGGTAATAGAAATCAATCCCGTACATTTTGGAGCACTTCATGGTATCGGTTTGTGTGAAGCGGCCCTAGGACAATACCATCAAGCAATCCAAGCATTTAGTCGCGCCTTAGAAATACAACCTTATTCCGTTGTCAATCAAAAGTTAGTTTTAGAATGTACACTGCGGTTGTAAATCAAGCAATTAACCAGCAAGATTACAAAGATTTTTTCAATGTGGATTGATGTTACTTATCAATTCCCAAAAAGTTTTAATATATAATTTGGATTGCTCACTCGATTTTAGGGCTAGTACTTGACCACATTAATTTTGACGAGTCGCGGGTGCGAGCGATCCCCGACTTCTATCCTAGGAATTGCTACAATGTGCGGATATTGATTCAGAAGTCGGGGATCTGTTGCCTAGCCATCAAAACTAATGAAATGCAATACTAGTGGTCTGTTCCATTAATTTTGATGCGTTTATATATCGTTCAAACCCTTAATTTATGTATAGTAATTCTAAATCATTTGTGAAAATCAAAATACACTTTCTTCTTCTCTTCCTCTGTGTTCTCTGCGTCTGGAGTGGTTTATTTCCTCTTAAATATTTTTCATCTTAACCTCCCAGGAGAGCACCACTGACCTGAAAGGAAGTGGTTGGAGGAATGGGAGAGAAATTGTGAATCGTTCCCCTACGGATTCTTTGCTTTGCTTAGAATCCGAGTGGGGACAGTTGAGCAATTTCTAATCTCGTTGACTCCCGAACCAAGTTTAGGTGTAATAATTTGTGTTAGCAATGGCTGCTTGTCTGAGTTTAGATTGCAATTTAGAAGGATAAAGTAAGGGCTAGGGAATAATAATTCTCAAATTCCCTTGACTAATTCACCATGATATTAATTTGAACTCAGTATCAGCAATACTCCCGTTGGGAGTGGCTGCTGCCAACGCTACTGAAGTTAGGCAAATACAAGGTAAAATACCATGGCTGTAACACCTGTAAAATCCTTCGATTTAGAAGCCTTGCTCCTATCCTTGGCAGATATTGAAGTTATTACTGACCCTCACCAAGTAGCAAAATTATCGCAAGATTACCATACCTTCAGTCCAGTACTAATAGAAAAATTACAAGGGAAAGTAGGGGATTTAGTTGTCCGTCCTGCCAATGAGGCTGAAGTATTAAAGGTTGCCAAAGCTTGCGTGGAGCATGGAGTGCCAGTTACTGTCAGAGGTGCGGGTACGGGAAATTACGGGCAATGCGTACCTCTTCATGGTGGTGTCATTGTCGATATGACCAAAATGCATTCAATTCTGTGGGTAAAACCTGGAGTAGCTAGGGTACAAGCAGGTGTGAAATTGGCGGCTTTGGACAAACAGGCGCAGGAAATTGGCTGGGAAATGCGGATGGCTCCTTCAACCTACCGCACCGCCACTATTGGTGGATTTATCGCCGGTGGTAGTGGTGGGATTGGTTCTATCCAATATGGGTTATTAAAAGATAGGGGAAATCTGCTGGGGTTAAAAGTGGTGACAATGGAAGATGAACCCCACACAATTGAATTACGTGGCGATGATGTGCAAAAGGTCAATCATGCTTGGGGAATTAACGGTATTATTACGGAAATAGAAATTCCTTTGGGAGCAGCTTATCCTTGGGCAGAGTTAATCGTTACTTTTGAAGACTTTATGGCAACGGTACGATTTGGACAAGCTCTAGCCTTAGCTGATGGCATGATTAAGAAGGAAATAGGTGTGTTTGCATCGCCGATTTCTCAATACTTTACAGCCTTACAGCAATATATCCCTGAGGGTGCTCACGCTGCATTGCTCATGATTGCCGAACCCAGTTTAGAATTATTACCTGGTTTGCTACAAGAGTATGGCGGTAAGATAGTCTATGAAAAATTAGCTGTGGATGCTGGTAAGGGTTTACACTTAGCTGAATTTACCTGGAACCATACTACCTTACACGCGAGAAACGCAGACCCTACCATTACATATTTGCAAAGTATATTCCCTAACGATAATTTACAAACCATTGAGCATATGTATCATCACTTTGGAGATGAGGTGATGATGCATTTAGAGTTTATTCGTGCCAATGGTGCAGTTGCTAATCCAGGCTTGCAGCTAGTACGTTACACCACTGAAGAACGTCTGTATGAGATTATCCGCTATCACGAACAAAGAGGGGTATTTATTGCCAATCCCCATTCTTATCTGATTGAAGAAGGGTGGAAAAGGGCGATAGATCCCGAACATTTAGAGTTTAAGAAAATGGTAGATCCTCATGGATTGATGAATCCAGGGAAAACTAAATTGAAAATGGTTGATAGTTAATAGTTGTTAGTTGTTAGTTGTTAGTTGATGGTTGATGGTTGACAGCTTAGATGTGGGAACCGCACTTGAGATATTTTCATCCTTGGTTGTGGTATTTCCCCCTGGGGGACTAGTGTTCCACCACATTAATTCTGCGGGGTAGAGGAAGAAACCGCAGAGGCGCAGAGAGCGCAGAGTCAGAGGAGGAGAGGAGAAGTCTAGAAGTTGGTTTGCCCATCAAAATTAATGTGGTCGAGTACTAGTAGTCCTTTTCATTAATTTTGATGAGTCGCGGGTGCGAGCGATCCCCGACTTATATCCTAGGAATTGCTACAATGTGCGGATATTGATTTAGAAGTCGGGGATATGTTGCCTAGCCATCAAAACTAATGAAATGCAATACTGGTGGTCTTTTTCATTAATTATGATGGGTAGTTAACAGGACAGTAGAATCTGTGTAATCTGTGATCGGATAAATTTTCAACTTTGCTTGGTTCAAGAAAGAGGATTCATCCGTGTGTACTAATGCGCGAATTATCAATTATCAATTACCAATTATTTTGACTCCTCAAAGTTATTGCAATATCAAATACTGCTAAATGGTGTAGAAATGTATAGAATCGTTTAGAGATATAAAATATCTTTTTTTAAGATGCAGACACTTTTAACACCTGACTCAATGCAGCTGTCTACTAAACCTACTCAATGTCAGCCTTTAAAAATTATTGCCCTGGGGGATAGTTTAGTATATGGGTTTGGTGATCCCGAAGGTGGGGGCTGGGTGGAAAGATTACGCCGTTGTTGGATGTCTCCTGATAGTGCGGGTCATGTGCTTTATAATTTAGGAGTACGGGGCGATCGCGTACAACAGGTAGCTCAAAGACTAGAAGTGGAGTTTCGTCACCGGGGAGAGTTACGCAATCAAGTACCTGATTTGATTATTCTTTCGGTGGGGGTAAATGATTCCGCACGGTTGGGTCATGCCAATGGGAGAAATTATACAGATATTAATAGCTTTGAAACCCAAATTTCGGCATTATTAGACAGGGCGCAGCAGCTTTGTCCTGTGCTATTTGTGGGTATGACACCGGTGAATGAGGCAAAGATGCCATTTTGGGATTGTGTGTATTACAATCATGCCGATCAACACAGCTACAAGGAAGCAACTAAATTGGCTTGTTCCCGGAGAAGTATTCCCTATTTAGATATATTTGAACAATGGATGGAACAGGGTGAGAGGTGGGTAGAGCAGCGCATCAGTGCTGATGGTCTTCATCCCAATTCTTTAGGTTATCAAACATTATTGTCAGATGTGGTTAATTGGGATGCGATCGCTCGATATTAGGAGTGAGGGAGTGAGGGAGGGAAGGAGTGAGGGAAATTACTGGACTTTTACACTCTTGAGCTGATTGAGGTATACCTTATACTTTTTTTACTTTGGCTTGCGGAAAATGCGATCGCCTTGGTGAAATTATGAATAATGGGGACTACTGATAACTGATAATTGATAACTTAAATGACTCCCACTTTATTTGGTCGTTGGCAAACTCGATTATTTCTACTTGCCACTGTTGGTGTATTGGTAACTTTACCCTTTGCTATGGGTTTGATTGGTTCTGGCGATAGTCCCGCATATTTCTGGATACTTGGATATGTTGCTATTTTTGGTTTAGGGTGGGATTTTATTTATGACAAAATGCAAAAGTATCGCTGGGATAGAGATTGGCCCGCAGTTTATCAATTATTTGCCGGCATTTGGGAAATGATATTTATTTGGTGTGGGTTAAAAATATTTGGGTTTTTACCTCTCCCCATACCAAAAGAGTTTCTAATTTGGGGGGATTTTTCCCTTCACTATAGTGCTGTTTGGTTAGCAGTTTTTCTTGCTTCTCAAAGCTTGATGCGAATTATTTTTGTCCGTTGGCGTTTCTTTGGTGGCCAGTGGCTGTGAAAAAGTAAGGGGTAAATCTATGATTTATCTATACTCCTAGGGGTTTAAAACCCCATCCCCTACGGGTTGTTTGTTTTGTGTTGGGGTTTAAATCCCCATTACAAAACGTAATTACGAATTACGAATTACGAATTGTTTAATGGGGTTCCTAAACCCGGGTTGGGCAAGGCATTCATGGCTTACCTTAAAACTTATTCATAAAGTGTAGGCATTCCCTGTTGTGATATTAAATCTCAAAACTATTACTTCAAGGGAATCCTACCTTTTTTTGTCACCAAAATAGGAGTAAACGCACATCGAGATCGACTCCTCTTTTGTTTTTTAAGTATTAATACTATTAAGATTGTGATAAATATTTAAAATGTACTGAAGTTAGCTTTTAGCGAACTGACAAGGAGCGCGCAAGCTATCGCTCGTTTTTTGTCCAACCTCACCCCGCCTGACGGCACCCCTCTCCTTAGTAAGGAGAGGGGCTGGGGGTGAGGTTTTATGGAGGGAGGGAAGGAGTGAAGGAGTAGGGGCGCATTGCGTGCGCCCTTTAGAATTTCGGAGTAAGTGCAAGTTGTTAGTTTAAATGATGTTGCCCTGTGTTACTTACCTGATTTTCCATAACCATGAGCGGGATGAGAGGACAGAGATTAGATTCGATGAGTCCCTGGTAATGGTATCATGCGCCCATGAATTGAGTCTGGGTGTCTGGGTGGAAATAATTTGAGTGGAGCTAAATTCCAAATTTATCTGTGGAATTAATCTAAAATCTAAAATTGTTGGACTGGTAAAAAATGAAATTACTCATTAGTAACGACGATGGAATTTATGCTTTAGGAATCCGTACCCTAGCTAATGCTTTGGCACAAGCAGGACATGAGGTTACAGTGGTATGCCCCGATAGGGAACGTTCTGCTACCGGACATGGTTTAACCCTACATCAACCAATTCGAGCCGAAATGATCGATTCCATATTTCACCCTAGTATCAAAGCTTGGGCTTGTTCTGGCACTCCTTCTGATTGCGTCAAATTAGCATTATGGGCTTTGTTAGATTCGCCACCAGATTTGGTACTGTCTGGTATCAATCAAGGAGCAAATTTAGGTACAGAAATACTCTACTCTGGAACTGTTTCCGCCGCAATGGAAGGGATAATTGAAGGAATCCCTAGTATTGCTTTCAGTCTTGCCAGCCATACCAATCAAGATTTTCAACCTGCTGCTAAGTTTGCCAACATTTTAGTAGAACAAGTAGCAGCTAAACCCCTACCAGAATTGATGCTATTGAATGTTAACGTTCCAGCGGTGCCATGGTCAGATATTACAGGCGCTACCATTACCCGTCAAGGAGTACGCCGTTATGTGGATGTTTTTGACAAGCGAGTAGACCCGCGGGGCAAAACTTATTATTGGCTCACAGGAGAAGTGCTGGAAGATGTGGAACCACCGTCAGGTTTGAATCTCCCCGAACATATACCTATTGATGTACATGTCATCCGCGATAATTACATTAGTATCACCCCATTACAATACAATCTGACCTATAGCAGTGGACTGAATCAGTTGCATGAGTGGAAATTCCAGTTTATGTAAAAGAAAAAGCGATTAAATTCAGTATTTTTACTGGTATATGGTGCATTAGATAAAAATTTAGGCTATAACGTAGGAGCTGTTTATAGAAACAAAAATTACATACAGATTACGTAAAGATGGAGGTTTACTTTTCTCAAATTAGTCCCACGGGAAAATTTAACGGGAAGGGTGATAAATACCTCTCATCTGTTAAGAGTTCTCTTGAGGTCTATCTTCACCAACGGAGATACTCCAAGTGAAAAAAGTTCCTTGGAAATATTTGTGGCAGTTATTTGGGAGAAAACCACCCCCAATTCTGCCTAAACACTGATTTATTAAACTAGTATGGTTTTTAGCAGTTGCATTATCAGTATATTAAAACTGCATCATATACAGATATCCTATCAAAAATCAGTAACAGTATTTGGTATAGCTCGCTCCCATAGTCTTTGTAAACAAAATCAAGATGTAGCATGGAGAAACAATTTACAGTACATTTTTGGGGCGTTCGTGGTAGCATCCCTTGCCCAGGAACAAATACCGTTCGTTACGGTGGTAACACCCCTTGTGTAGAAATGCGAGTGGGTGGCAAAAGATTAATTTTCGATGGTGGTACGGGATTACACGTTTTAGGACAATCCCTATTGTCGAAAATGCCCATAGAAGCTCATCTATTTTTTACCCATTCCCATTGGGATCATATGCAAGGGTTCCCTTTTTTTACCCCAGGCTTTGTTAAGGGAAATACCGTTCATATTTATGGCGCGATCGCTCCTGATGGATCTACAGTAGAACAGCGTCTTAATGACCAGATGCTACACCCAAATTTTCCCGTTCCTTTACAAATCATGCAATCTAATTTGCATTTCCACGATGTTAAACCGGGAAATCCCATTTATGTGAATGAAATTAAAGTAGAAACTGCACCACTCAACCATCCCGGTGAAGCTGTGGGATATCGAGTTAACTGGCGCGGTGGAGCCGCAGCATATATTACCGATACAGAACATTTCCCAGACAGACTAGATGAAAATGTTTTGTACTTAGCTCGCGATGCTGATGTTTTAATTTATGATTCCACCTATACCAATGAGGAGTATTATTCACCCACATTCCCAAAAATTGGTTGGGGACATTCCACTTGGCAAGAGGCGGTAAAAGTAGCAAAAGCTGCAAATGTGAAAACCTTAGTGATTTACCATCACGATCCTGCCCATGATGATGATTTTTTGGATGATGTGGGCGAACAAGTAGCAGTAGCATATCCTGGTGCCATTATGGCTAGGGAAGGTATGGTAATTGATGTTCCCGTCTCAGTACCTTTATCAGAATCTTTTCCCGTTAGCTAGGATTTTGTTGACTAGGAGCAGTCGGAGTAATTGTAGATTTAGATTAGATTGGTGGTAAAGAGGCTTTCAGTTGTCACTACTCAGCGGCATCAAGTCAACAAGACGGGCAAAAAGCTGAATAGGGCAAAACCCTTGGAGAAACAGTTTAGTCCAGTTGTATGGATAGGGAAGTGGCTGTAATGGCAATTTCGGTAACTATCAGCAACTGGGCATGGGAACCTCCCCTAATTATGTTTGTTTCCAGGGTAGGCTGATAGCTTGAAAAACTTACGTTCCCAGAATCAACGTGCAAAATCTGTCTCAAAATGGGTGTTCTGTGTGGGTTGCAAATGCAACTAAATTAGCTCTTACTCCCACTGCTATTGCTCTGGGAAAATTTGATGGCATACATTTGGGTCATCAACAAGTGCTTCAACCCGTGTTGAAGTTGAGTAAAATCATGGGGGAGGAGGAGCAAAATAGCCATTCTACAGAACGCATTTACTCTACTGTGGTCACATTTAATCCCCATCCACGGGAGTTTTTTAGCGGACAACCCCACGATTTACTCACACCTCTGGATGAAAAAATCGAACAATTGCGATCGCTAGGGGTAGAACAACTGGTATTATTACCTTTTGATAAGGAATTATCTGCCCTCACCCCCACGGAATTTGTAGAAAAGATTCTGATTAAACAACTACAAGTGGTACAAATTAGCGTGGGGCAAGATTTTCGGTTTGGTTCTCGTCGTCTCGGTACTGCTGAAGATTTAAAAGCTATTGCAGCCAAATATGGCATCCGAGTTAATATTGTGCCTTTGGAAATTCATGCTGATGGGGAGTGTTTACCTATTAGTACTACCCTCATCCGCGAACACTTGCTCCAGGGAGACATTCAACGCGCCAATCAACTCCTAGGTAGAGCATATACCCTGATTGGAACCGTAATTGAAGGCGAAAAACTGGGTAGAACCATTGGCTTCCCCACAGCAAATCTAGAATTACCAGCAGATAAATTTTTACCCCGTCAAGGAGTTTATGCAGTCAGTGTTTCTCCTGAGATTGAAAAATCAAAGGTGTTAAAAAGTAACTCTTGGGGGGTAATGAATATAGGTATTCGTCCCACCGTCAGTGGTACCCAAGTATCGGCGGAAGTCCATTTATTAGATTGGTCTGGTGATTTATATGGTGAGAAGCTAGTTGTTAAACTAGAGAAATTTTTGCGCCCAGAACAGAAATTTGATTCCCTAGAAGCACTGAAAAACCAAATTCACCATGACTGCAACATAGCCCGAAATTTTTTCCAGCGGGAGTGTTAATTTAGCCCCAGAGTGGGAAAACTAAGAATAATTAAGGGGAATTTGTTTCCTGTTCCCCGTTCCCCATTCCCCCAATTTGGTGCATGAGAGAAAAAATTGACGCTCTAAAACAAAATCTAGCCTTAACCATCGTGGGTAAGGATGAGGCAATACGTTTAGTTATAGTTGCCTTATTAGCCGGTGGTCATGCTTTACTAGAAGATGTGCCTGGGGTTGGTAAAACCTTACTGGCAAAATCCCTGGCTCGTTCCATTGACGGTAAATTTCAAAGACTGCAATGTACTCCCGACTTACTACCCACAGATGTCACCGGTACTAACATCTGGAATCCGAAAAGTGGGGAATTTACCTTTCTGCCAGGACCAATATTTGCCAATGTTTTGCTGGCTGATGAAATTAACCGTGCTACCCCCAGAACCCAGTCAGCTTTGCTGGAAGTAATGGCGGAACATCAGGTAACAGTAGATGGAACCTCTCGTCCTGTTCCCACCCCTTTCTTTGTCATTGCTACCCAAAACCCCATTGAATCCCAAGGTACATTCCCTTTACCAGAAGCTCAAATGGATAGGTTCATGTTGTGCTTCAGTTTGGGTTATCCTTCACAGACAGAAGAGATGCAAATGTTGCAGCGTTCCCAATCTGGTGTAGCGGTGGAAAAATTATCGCCTTGTATTACTTTGGCAGAATTAGCAGAACTGCGGCAACAATGTACCCAAGTCCGGGTTGATGCTTCTTTGCAAGAGTATATTTTAGAATTAGTACGAGCCACTAGACATGATGAAGAAATTACCTTGGGGGTAAGTCCTCGCGGTACTGTAGCATTGCAAAAAGCAACCCAAGCTCTAGCTTTTCTAGAAGGACGGGATTATGCTCTCCATGATGATATTAAATTCTTAGCTCCCTATGTGCTTGCCCATCGAATTATACCGGCTTCTGGACGCAGGGGACTAACGGTGATAGACAAATTATTGCGAGCAGTTCCTGTAGGCGTTTAAGGCTTAGTTCGTAGCAATTTTCTCAAAGATACCCGACTTCTGAATTAATATCCGCACATAGCAGCAATTTTCTCAAATATCCCCGACTTCTGAATCAATATCCGCACATAGTAGCAATTTTCAGGGCAGAAGTTGGGGATCTAAACATCCTAAAATCACTGTGGAGTAGTTTCCTGAGCTAACTGAGTAAACCTAATTTCAATTCTTCGCCTTTGTTTATTTTCTTTCCTTTCTGATTTAGCAAAGCCGCGATTTTTTGGTAATAATAATTGCCCTGCGGAATATGCTCTAAATGTAACTTGTTTAAATCGCCCTTCTTTTTCCCTATTTTGTGCTTTTTGTAGTTCCTTAATGACTGCCAAAGCTCTCATTAGTCCTAAATCTGTATTAGAACCCGGACATAAAATAGAAACATTTTTATTTCGGGTTGCGACTACTTCTAATTTTTGGTCTAAGTTGCTACGTCCTCGAACTTTACCATGACATTTCAAGTAGCCAACTTGTTGCCCATCAGTATGACCAATAACTTCAATAATATCTATTTTTTTTTGAGCGCGATCGAGTTGTTGTTTAATCGCTTTGAGAATTTTCCCATCATGGGGATTTTTTTGAATATCTGTCCTCAGGTTAATAGGTAATTCAGCACTACCAGAAGTAAATTTATATTCTTCAGCCGGAAGGACAATTATTTTTTGTTGTTTATCATCTGGTTGTTGTAACCTTTTATGGCGATTAAAACTAGGGATTTTAGACATAGTTAATAATAGTAGCAGTGTCAGCACCATAAAGGCATTAGACATTAAGTCTGTAAAAGAAGTCCAAATATTAAAGGTGTTTGGGGGTAAACTACGTTTCAATTTTCTGGGCATATAAATAGAGGTTGCTGTAAAAGTCTTTGGGTAAGGGTAGGCAACAGGCAACAGTGAGAATTTTCGCCTAGATTAATTATTTTCTTTTAAGGCATGAAGCATACCTTGTAAATCCTGCTGAACGCGCTCCAAAATCTGGCTATGGGTGATGATTTGAGTGGATAATTTTTGTAAGTGGGAATTGTGGATACTGACTTGTCCTGTATGATTATTTAAAGCTTCTTTGACCTGAGAAGCATTAATGTTAAAAGTTTGGGTTGAGGATACAAGAGAGTTGCCATTCTCTTCTAAACGCAAAGATACATTAGACATTTCATTCTGGTTACTCTGAATTAGATTTTGTATCCGCGATGAACTATTATTCAAGCTATTAATAACTGTTTGCAGATTCTGAGTGTAATTTGTCAGTGCTATTGTGGTTTCCTCTAGGGATACTGCCGATGTTTTTAGGGTAGAACTGAAATTTGAAAAATCTTGGGTAATATTAGCTAAATTAATAGTTGCCTCATTCAAAATGTGGGCAGTATTTTTTATGGTATTACTGGAATCTTGAATTTTCGCTTGGAAAGTACTGACACTTGTTACCAGGTTTTGGGAAGAGGTAGATACTGATTTATCCAAATCTTTAATACTTTGTGGTAAATTAACTAAAGCTTGAATTAAATCGTCAATTTTCTCTTGAATACTGGGCAAGTCTAGTAAGATTTGACATTCATTTTCTATATAATATTCTAAGCGATCGCATATATTATTCTTATGAAATTCTAAATCATAGGCTGGATAAAATTTAGCGATAATTACACTACTAACTAATGCCGCTAGGCTACTGATAAATGCGATCGCCATTGAACCAATAATATCTTCTAATGTTTGATCTAAAGGTATTTCTCCCCCCGTATTCCGACTCAGAAGGAATAAATTAATAGTGATGCCAACAAAAGTACCCAATAAGCCAAATGCTAATAAAAGATTGGGTAAATTATGATAATAACGTTGGTTTTTCTCCCATATTTGTAGTTCTTGATTTTCTCGATAGATTTTATCCAATAGAGATAGTTTATTGATTTTGTACAATTGATTGCGAGAACAATTTCTGAGAAATTTATCTAGTTCAGAATTAAGATTGCTCACAATTTGCTCCAAATGACGATTTTCAATCATCCTTTGTCTCATCTGAATCCCGTCAAAGCATAATTTAGATATCAAACTGACGAAAATCAGCACTACTAACCAAGAACGGGTGTTAGGGAAAAATATAGATAAAACTAATAAAAATACGCAGATAAAGATAATTAAGTAAAAAAATGGAGTCTTATTCATCTGCAACATAATTATGCCGGGTAAAAATTAAGATTGGTTAAGTAATATTTTTATTGAGAAGTAAAATATTTGCTACGGTAGTAATAATACTAGTATAGTAGTTAAGTTTTTACCGACTAATTTGTTTGTTGGTATTAGAATCAAAACTTTATACTTCTGACTGTAGGGGTAAAAGTTTATGCCGGGAAACCCTTTCGGCAGTGGCTTACCGTCCGCAACGCTGGCTCCCCAAGACCACACTGTCCTCAAAATCTAAAATCCAAAATCTAAAATCCAAAATTGAATGACAGGATTGTCGCAAATTCCACTTAAGGGTTATACAATCGTCAAAGAATTGGGGCAAGGAGGATTCGGGACTACCTACTTGGTGACATCGGTAGTTAATAACCATCGCCTCTATGCTCTCAAACACTTTACTTTTCCTAATCACGAACCCCATAAATATGCCACCGCTCAGAGATTATTCCAACGGGAAGTTGCCATTTTACAAACCTTAAATGGGCATTCGCAGATTCCCAAATTTATTGATTATTGGCAAGAAAAGCAAGAATCTTACTTAGTACAGGAGTTTGTCCCTGGAAAGCTTCTGGGAGAAGAGTTGGAGCAGGGTAAAAAATCAGAAGATTATATAGTAAATTTTTTAACAGAAATTCTGGAGATACTGCGGTTTATACATAGAAAACAAATTATTCACCGCGACATTAATCCCAACAATATTATTAGACGCAGTTCAGATAACCAATTTGTCCTAATTGATTTTGGTGCTGGAGCAATCCAGAAAGTTGCGACGGCGACAAAATTGACCCAAGTGCAAACTCCACCTACAAGAATTTATACCCCAGGTTATGCCCCCATAGAACAAACCCAAGGACACCCCCAATTCAACAGCGATATTTATGCATTGGGGATAACTGCAATCCAAATGCTGACGGATATTGAGCCGCAGAACTTCCAGACAGACATGAATGGAGAGATAATTTGGCGCGAGTCAGCACAAGTGAGCGATCGCCTAGCTGAAATTCTGGCTACTATGGTACGTTACGATTGGAGAAATAGATATCAATCCGTAGATGAAGTATTAGAAGCATTACGCCAACCAACGGGATGCAATTCTCCCACGCAAGTGCTGGGGGTTGCAAATAATTTAAACCCATCCCAGGCAGAACTAGGGCGCAATCAGATTAATATAATTTTATTTGGTTTATTAGCCGGTGTATCAGCGATCGCAATTTTATCCGCAGCTGGTATTTTACCAAGTAGTAGAAATACCAAACCAGAAAATCAGCCTTCTAGCTCCCAATCCCCAGAGAGTAGTTTTACGATTAGCTTCAAGACATATTAATTTGCGAGTCCCAGGTAGATGTCAAATTTGATCAAGCGTCCCATTCGCCATAAAGTGGTTCCTAGGAAACATCAACGCCAACTACGGCCAAAATCAGTGAGTTTATTTGTAGTAGTCCTGGCTTGGAGTTTGGCAATGGGATGGTTATTATCCCTAGCAAGTAATGTGATGGGTGCTACTCCTGGTACTGTTGGTACTGCCAATGAAATCGGTACAGTAGATGTAGTGCCAGCTAAGTATAAATTGGGGCAAGAACTCTACTTAGAGAACTGTGCTAAGTGTCATATTGCCCTTCCACCAGAAGTTCTACCCACTCAGACTTGGAAAAATCTCTTAGAGGACTCCGAACATTACGGGGTGACATTAAAACCTTTGCTCGGTCCTTCACGTCTTGTAGTTTGGAGATATTTGTCTACTTTCTCCCGTCCTCAAAAAAAAGATGAACCTACCCCCTATCGTGTCAGGAGATCCCGTTTTTTCAAAGCTTTACACCCTGAAGTTGAACTTCCACGTCCCGTCCAGATTGGTAGCTGTGTTAGTTGTCATCCCAGTACTAAGGACTTTAATTTCCGTCGCCTTAGTCCGAAATGGGAGTGATGGTTGTTAGTTGTTAGTTGGTGGTTGTTAGTTGGTGGTTGTTAGTTGGTGGTTGTTAGTTGGTGGTTGTTAGTTGGTGGTTGTTAGTTGTTAGTTGTTAGTTGGTGGTTGTTAGTTGGTGGTTGTTAGTTTAATTCTTTCTCTCCTTCTCTCCTTCACTCCTTCTCTCCTTCACTCCTTCCCTCCTTCACTCCTACCCTTCGGGAAGCCACTTCGTGTCTACACTCCTTCCCTTCCAACTCCGAACTCCTTCCCTCCTTCCCAAAAGGACGGCGATCGCTACTTTTATATGGTCGGGGTTTACTGCCCGATTTTGGGGCAAAATGATACTATTATTAAAGCCTGAAATATAAGCTAAAGTTAAATCCAATCACTAATTAAGTTAGTTAATGGACATTTGGGAGCAAATTCTCATTTTCAGTCATCCTCTGACCGGAAAATAGGCTAGATACAAGCCCCCATATTTATCCGTGGAGAAAAACAAGCTTACTATCATTGTTTCAAGCCTCCGGGCTTTAGACATGGGGTCAATCCAAAATCCAAAATCCAAAATCCAAAATCCAAAATTGATTGACCAACATCTTGAGTTAAATTAAGTATTTATAATTAAATACCAAAATTTTCATTTCCATACCCTTGATCCTTTTTCCATACCTACCATGCTAAAAACTTTGCTGGGCGACCCCAATGCCCGTAAGCTGAAAAAATATCAACCTTACGTTAAAGAAGTTGCACTCTTCGAGGAAGAAATTTCAGCCCTTTCCGATGAAAAGCTGAAGGGGAAAACAGCGGAGTTTAGAGAGCGAATAAATAAAGGGGAAACCTTGGATGATATCCTCCCAGAAGCTTTTGCTGTGGTAAGGGAAGCAGGAAAACGAGTCTTGGGTTTGCGACATTTTGATGTACAAATTCTGGGCGGTGCTATCCTACACACCGGACAAATCGCAGAAATGAAAACTGGTGAGGGTAAAACCTTAGTTGCGACTTTACCCAGTTATTTAAATGCAATTACCGGTAAGGGAGTCCACGTCGTTACCGTTAATGATTACCTCGCCCGCCGGGATGCTGAATGGATGGGACAGGTACATCGTTTCCTAGGGCTGAGTGTGGGGCTGATTCAGTCCACCATGAATCCAGTAGAACGGAAGAAAAATTACGATTGTGATATTACATATGTTACCAACAGTGAGGTAGGATTTGACTACCTACGGGATAACATGGCAACATCAATGGCAGATGTGGTACAACGCCCCTTCAACTACTGTGTGATTGATGAAGTAGACTCGATTTTAATTGATGAAGCCCGCACGCCATTAATTATTTCCGGTCAAGTAGAAAGACCAACAGAAAAATATGTAGAAGCTTCCCGCATAGCCGCAGCTCTCAACAAAGAAGACCATTATGAGGTAGATGAAAAAGCTCGTAATGTGCTGTTAAGTGATGAGGGATTTGCAGAAGCAGAAAAGCTGTTAGAAGTTAAAGATTTATTCGACCCAGAAGACCCTTGGGCGCATTTTATCTTCAATGCCATTAAAGCCAAAGAATTGTTCCTCAAGGATGTCAATTACATTGTCCGCAATGAAGAAGTGGTAATTGTGGACGAATTTACCGGTAGGGTACTTCCCGGACGGCGTTGGAGTGATGGATTACACCAAGCAATTGAAGCCAAGGAAAGGGTGGAAATCCAACCAGAGACTCAAACTTTAGCTACCATTACCTATCAAAACCTGTTCTTGTTGTATCCCAAGTTATCAGGGATGACAGGGACGGCAAAGACAGAAGAAGCAGAATTTGAAAAAATTTATAAGCTGGAAGTTACCGTAATTCCTACCAACAGAATCAGACAAAGAAAAGATGTGTCTGATATGGTATTTAAGACAGAACAAGGTAAATGGACAGCGATCGCTAGAGAATGTGCCGAAATGCACCAAGGTGGTAGACCTGTATTGGTTGGTACTACTAGTGTAGAAAAATCTGAGTACCTCAGCCATTTGCTCAAACAAGAAGGCATACCCAATGAACTCCTCAACGCCAGACCAGAAAATGTAGAACGGGAAGCGGAAATTGTCGCCCAGGCAGGACGCAGGGGTGCTGTGACCATTGCCACTAACATGGCTGGTAGAGGTACGGATATTATCTTGGGTGGTAATGCTGAATATATGGCTCGTTTAAAGGTGCGGGAATACTTTATGCCCCGCATTGTCCAACCCGAAGATGAGAACAATTTTGGCGTACAACAGGCATCAGGTTTACCCGGTGGAAGTGATGGGGGTCAAGGATTTGTACCAGGGAAGAAAGTAAAAACCTGGAAGGCTTCCCCAGAAGTATTTCCCGCTCAACTCACACAAGCGACCGAAAAGTTACTGAAATCAGCCGTAGATTCTGCAGTGAAGGAATACGGCGAGCGCAGTTTATCGGAATTAGAAGCAGAAGAGAAAGTTGCAGTGGCGGCGGAAAAAGCACCCACTGAAGATGCGGTGATTCAGAAGTTACGTGATGCTTACCAGCAGATTAAAACTGAGTACGAACAGGTAACAGATAAAGAGCATGATCAAGTGATTGAACTGGGAGGATTACACGTAATTGGTACAGAGCGCCATGAATCCCGACGGGTAGATAACCAATTACGGGGACGTGCAGGACGACAAGGAGACCCCGGTTCGACAAGATTTTTCCTCAGTTTAGAGGATAACCTATTACGGATTTTCGGTGGCGATCGCGTGGCTGGGTTAATGAATGCCTTTAAGGTGGAAGAAGATATGCCCATTGAGTCGGGGATGTTAACCCGCAGCTTAGAAGGGGCACAGAAAAAAGTCGAGACTTATTACTATGATATTCGGAAGCAGGTATTTGAGTATGACGAGGTGATGAATAACCAGCGTCGTGCCATCTACGCTGAACGTCGCCGGGTACTGGAAGGTCAAGACTTGAAGGAATTGGTAATTAAATATGCCGAGAAAACGATGGATGAAATCGTCGATTTCTACATCAACATAGATTTGCCTTCGGAAGAATGGGAGTTGGATAAGTTAGTAGAAAAGGTGAAAGAATTCATCTATCTATTGGATGATTTACAACCCAATCAGTTGGAAGATATGCCTGTGGGTGACATCAAAACCTTCCTCCACGAACAGGTAAGGATTGCCTATGACTTGAAAGAGGCTCAAGTAGATGAAATTCAGCCCGGATTAATGCGACAGGCGGAACGCTTCTTCATTTTACAGCGTATTGACACCCTATGGCGGGAACACCTGCAACAAATGGATGCTCTACGGGAATCTGTGGGATTGCGGGGTTATGGTCAAAAAGACCCATTAATTGAGTATAAGAGCGAAGGGTATGAACTCTTCTTGGATATGATGGTTAACATTCGCCGAGATGTGGTTTACTCCCTATTCATGTTCCAACCCCAACCCCAGCAAGTAGTACAAACCACCGATTCGATGGTTTGAGGTAGGCACTAACAAAAATAATTAAGGGTATGTATGGCGGTGCGAATGCATCGCCATATTTTTGTTGGGTAGGATAAAGACCTGAATTGAAGAATCAGGTAAAAGCAATGGAAGAATTCGCGATTGCGGATATCCAGTGTCTAGGACTATTTCCGAAATAGGCGGTGGATTAAATTTTAAAAGAAAGAAGTTTGTAGAGATGATC